>JAYKHH010000157.1:0-3150 GCA_035285265.1 Leptolyngbyaceae cyanobacterium
GGATGCCCCGACCGTCGTTCATGATTTTGAACCTGTCATGGGTGGGGCATCGGGTACCTGATTGTCGCGCTAGTCCCTGAGGTTTCAGGTGCTAGTTCCTTGGTATCTGACACCGTTATAACTAGA
This sequence comes from Leptolyngbyaceae cyanobacterium, assembly GCA_035285265.1. Classification (GTDB taxonomy): domain Bacteria; phylum Cyanobacteriota; class Cyanobacteriia; order JARCMD01; family JARCMD01; genus JAYKHH01. Next base: position 127 of record JAYKHH010000157.1, read on the forward strand.
CCTTGGCTTTTTTCGGGCTGGCTTCAGTCCGATTCAATCCGTTTAAGAACATGGGAACAAACTTTTCCATGAAGGCTTTAGGATCACGCTTCCAGGCTCGTTGCATCACATTAATCCGAGTTTGTTGCAAATCCGGAGCCAGGAAGGTTTGGGGTAAACGCTCCATTAAGTATTGAGGACGCTGCCACACCGGTAAGGTATTGGCAATATCCATCAAGTTGCCAACTCGCCGCAGTTCTGCCCCTAAGGTAATATCCATGCCAGACTCAAAGGCGGCTTGTTCGATCGCTGCATATTTACGTTTAGCTTGCTCAACCTTGACCTGATGCGCTGGGCTTTTGCGGGCTAGCTCGGCCAACCAGCGATTTCCCCACCGCACATGTCCTGCTTCTTCGGGCAGGATGCGCTCAATGGTTTCCCGGATCTGGATCGTTTCGTCCGTTTGTGGTGCTTGTTTCAAGGCATAGATATGGGCTGAGAAGTATTCACAGCCTCGCTTTTCAGTCACGTTAATTGCCGCCAGGGAAGAGATGATAAAGTCTTCCAGTTCTTGATCGGGATTCATGCCTTCGCGATCGTAGAGCCGTTCAAACTCATCGATGTAGGAAGCACCTGGAGGTGTGCCGATGTTGGCTCCCAAATCCACCAGCAGATCGGTCAACCACATCGCGTGACGGGCTTCGTCAGAGATATGACGAGATAATTCTTTGACGAGTTGAGGGGGTTGTCCATTCAGTTGCTCCACAATCTCAGTCAGATCTTTGCAACTGCGTTGTTCACTGTAGCGGTAACGATTCAGGGTGATCAGATGGGCTTCGCGATCGCGCACGACCTGACTTAAGATTTCACGGGCACCTAAGGTATTTTGAAACTTGCGGGGGTAAGTAACTGTCATAGCCGTACTGATGGAATTATGTTAAGTTTCTTTTCCTTCCGATCCTAGCTCAGTTTTTTGCCTTCGCTCAGCACCTTTGTCTCGTGGTTTGTCTGTCTTTTAGGCACGAGGTAAGGATTTGAGGATTTCAGTCCTTCAAACGCTGCTTAACAGAACAATAGAACCGTCCTTTACGTCTATGTTCATGCCATCCATGTTCATGGCATCAATTCTTTTGCAGAACCGTCCTCTCCATTAAACCAAGGGAATCTCGAAAAATTCAGATCCTCCTCTGTAAAAGAAGGAGTTTAGGCGGCTTGAGGCGGGTTCGCCGCCCCAAATCCTCGATTAATCGAGGTGTCCCCAAGACATTGAATCAGTATTATTACTAGTAGCTATATCACTGACCTTATTATAAAGTTCTTGTAAATCAAGGCTCTATTTTTATCTACAGCTTTACACTTCCTTTAAATACAGACCCCTCCCAAGGATAGATTTTCTTCGGGAACCTTTCCCGTGAAACTAGAGCGTTGTAATTACAGGGTTTTCAGAAAATTTTTCACTGTTGGGAAGCTCTTCCCCTGGGAATGAGTTGGGTAATTTATTGAAACTCAATGAGGTTATGAGGATCTAATGACGATGTCACAGTCTGCTGCTACACCGATGAACCAACCGTCCACTACCACAGTGACAACCCTGAAGTCGTCCCAGGATTCGATGAGCACGAGACAAACTGGCAGTTCCACAAAATCAATTCTGAGTGTGGATCTGGGTCGAACGGCCACCAAAACCTGTATTACCCGTGACCCTAATAATGTGGTTTTTATTCCTGCCAATGTAAAGCGCTTAACCATGGATCAAGTCCGTGGAGGAGCCTTTGAAGCTCGTGCTACCGATCCTCTATCGGATATATGGCTGGTGTACCAGGGCAGTGGCTATGCGATCGGGCAACTTGCAGAAGACTTTGGCGCTAATCTTGGAGTTGGCCAATCCAAGGTCAATGATGCCCTGATCAAGGTTCTAGCAGCGGTTGGCTACTTTAATCTGCAAGGAGAGGTTTCAGTCGTCCTGGGTCTACCGTTTCACTCCCAAGACCAATTTGAACGAGAAAAAGAACAACTGGTTAATTTGTTGAGTGGCCCCCATGTGATGGGCTACCGGAACGAGTCCGTTACTATCAATATTCCTAAGGTTTGGGTGATGCCAGAAGGGTATGGCAGCATTATGTGGTGTGAAGCCCAAAATAAGAAGGGATCAAACTTAGACTTTAGTAAGCTATCCATCGCAGTGGTAGATATTGGTCATCAAACGACGGATTGTTTAATGGTCGATAACTTCCGGTTTGCCCGGGGACTTTCTCAGAGCGAAGCCTTTGCTATGAGTCAATTCTACGAGCAAGTGGCTACTCATATTGAGGGGGCTGATAGCCAGTCTCTATCCTTGATTGCAGCCGTCAACCGCCCCAAGGGTGAACGTTTTTATCGCCCCAGAGGGGCTACCAAGCCCACTAATCTAGACGATATCTTGCCTAGCCTAAAGGAAAGTTTTTCCCGTGAGATGTGTAACCGTTTGCTCGCCTGGTTTCCAGAGCGTGTCACCGATGTCATCTTGACAGGCGGCGGCGGGGAGTTCTTCTGGGACGATATTCAACGACTCCTTAAAGAAGCAAAGATTAACGCCCATTTGTCTACACCTTCACGACAAGCAAATGCTTTGGGGCAGTATATTTACGGTGAGGCACAAATGGCGGCAGCTCGTCCTCAGCGATCAGTAGTTCCGTAGATTACTGAGCCGTCGAGTTATTTAATTATTCTCCCGACTGGTTTGCCAAGCAGCATTGCTCAATGACGGGATGCTTTGGCTGGTTGGGAAATCTCTGCAGGCCCCCTAAATCCCCAAATTCTGGCGGACTTTGAATGGTTCTTCTCCCAGAATTGGGGGGGGAGGGGGGCAAGTTTATATTCCGTTCAGCAATGCCTGCCAATCCTTCAGAATCGTTGCAGGAGCACCCACAAGGAGATGCCCCTGCAACGGGCACTTATTTTGGAGAAATGTCCTTACACCTTATGTTTCAATGGTCAAACAAGCTTAGTAAGTCCATCACCTTTACCCAAGAGGCTTTTGATCAAGCGTTATTAACTGCTATTGAT
>JAYKHH010000158.1:0-3012 GCA_035285265.1 Leptolyngbyaceae cyanobacterium
TCATCTAGATAGCTAGAAATGAGTTGCTGATAATCTTCAGCCGTGAGAACCTGACGTTTTAGCTGTAGGTTCTGGCCCCGCAAAATCCGGTTCAAGTCATCTTGAGCATCTAGATTATCAGGATCTACCATGGCAACCAAGAGAGACGGCGGATCCGAGTTGACTCTGGATAAGGGTACTAATCGATAGCGCCGACATAAATCGATCGGAATTAAGGTCTCAATCAATTGGTTGATTTGATCCGTAGGAATTTGACTAATCTCAGGGTCTAGGCTCTCAACTCCATAGAGAATCTTTAACTCAAACAGTTGCTGTTTTTTATACTGACGTACAAATTCCACAGGGAGCTGCTGTCCTGTGAGTGTTTCCAGAACATTGGTCAGGCTCTGACCTGACTTACGGCTCTCGGATAATGCTTGGAGCATCTGTTCGTTATTGACAATGCCAGCCTGAATCAGTTTATTCCCAAAGGGAGAGAGGTCGTTTCTAACAACAAGAGCACGCCGCTGAGAGGAGGGGTTAGTCATAGCTAAGGAACTGAGGATCTCTGGTGTAAAGTATTCCCAAACAGGGTTGGCAAAACCTCGAAAGATAGCACAAACTTCATTGTGTGTCTGAGATTTTCCTGCCTTTGGCGGAGAAGGGTATTGTTATAGATCTCTAGAGGTGCCTTGCCCTGACTCACCAAGACTCAGACAACAGGGAGGTCATCAAGCGTGAATTCCCTGGTCTGCCAAGTTGGCTAATAGCTCTGGGGCAACCTGTAAATTCTAAACAAGTATCGGAATTTGTTCTATTATGTCGGACAATCTGATCATCCTGCTATGGGTGGAAAAATTGGCTGAGCAGTGGATCTCCTTAAATTTAGGTTCACTCGATCTAAAAAGTCCACTAAGACAGCATAATCGCTACACTTAATTAAGTGATATAACAAGATTGCATAATTGCACTTTTAGAGGAAAAATAGTTTGTAGCTGAATTAAGCTTTAGGAACTGGCTTGATGAGGCATAGCTGATCCCAGCAGCCAGAATTAGCCAGGAATTCAGGTAGCCAAGCTACCATGCTTTCAATTCAAGGACTCTATAGGAATATTTTAGGATTAGGGCACAATGATCGAGGACGAGAAGCAGTCAGATAATACTCAAAGCTTGAACGTTGACACCCCGGAAGATTTAGAGGAAATGATGAGTGACACAATATCGGCGGAAACGAATTTGAGGGAAGTACCCGATGCCAACGAGCAGTCTTCTACAGATTCATCTACTGCAAGCCAGACCGTCTTGGAGGAAGAAACGGCTCCAGCAGAGGAAAATCAGGCTGTCATTGGCAAACTAGAGCAAACCATCGAGTTGTTAAAGTCTCAACTGGAGGAACGCACTAGTCAGTACATGCGAATAGCAGCAGATTTTGATAATTTCCGCAAACGGACTCAAAAAGAGAAGGAAGACTTAGAACAGCAAATTAAATGTTCTACGATTGGTGAAATGCTTCCTGTAGTTGATAATTTTGAACGTGCCAGATCTCAACTTAAGCCCCAAACCGAGGCGGAGATGAGTATCCACAAGAGTTATCAGGGTGTTTACAAGCAGCTAGTAGAGTGCTTGAAACGAGTAGGAGTATCTCAGATGCGATCCGAGGGTAAAGAATTTGACCCTAACTTGCATGAAGCAGTTATGCGCGAGCCTACAGATCAGTATGAGGAAGGTACTGTCATGGAAGAGCTTGTCCGTGGGTATATTTTAGGAGAGAAGGTGTTACGCCACGCTCTAGTCAAAGTTGCTGCTGCTCCCGAACCCGGAGTATCCTCTGAAGAAGCCGATCAGGATCATTAGAAGTGCTGCTTGTAGGCTATCCCTCTGTATTGAATTCATACTCTAAATCATTCACCACCGTTAGCTATGGGAAAAGTCATTGGTATCGACTTAGGCACGACAAATAGTTGTGTTGCTGTCTTAGAGGGCGGTCAGCCGATTGTGATTCCTAATTCGGAGGGTGGACGAACAACTCCAAGTATGGTGGGATTTGGTAAGGCAGGCGATCGCCTCGTCGGACAACTTGCCAAGCGACAAGCCGTCACCAATGCCGAGAATACTATCTTTAGCATTAAGCGATTCATTGGTCGGCGGTGGGAGGATACAGAAATGGAACGCAGTCGCGTGCCCTACAACTGTATTTCAGGTCGAGATGAGACGGTCGATGTCCAGGTTCGTGGCCGCAGCTACACCCCCCAGGAAATCTCGGCTATGATTCTGCAGAAACTGAAGCAAGATGCAGAGAACTATTTGGGTGGGGCTGTGACCCAAGCAGTAATTACGGTTCCAGCCTACTTTACGGATGCCCAGCGTCAGGCTACCAAGGATGCAGGCACCATTGCTGGGCTAGATGTCTTACGGATTATTAATGAACCGACTGCCGCTGCCCTTGCCTATGGTTTAGACAAGCAAGATCAGGAGCAACGAGTTTTAGTCTTTGACTTGGGGGGAGGGACATTTGATGTTTCAATCCTGCAGTTGGGAGATGGGGTATTTGAAGTCAAGGCCACCGCAGGAAATAATCACCTAGGCGGTGATGATTTTGATAACTGCATTGTGCGCTGGATGATTGATGCATTTCTACAGCAAGAAGGCATTGACCTATCCATTGATAAGATGGCCCTGCAGCGTCTGCGAGAAGCCGCAGAGAAGGCTAAGATCGAACTATCTAGTACAGCCACAACCTCGATCAATCTCCCCTTCATTACGGCGGATGCAACCGGGCCTAAACACTTAGAGATGGAACTCAGTCGAGCCAAGTTTGACGAGCTAGGGTACTCATTAGTAGAGAGTACCATTGAGCCTGTGATGCAAGCCTTGAAGGACGCTGACCTTACCCCTGATGAGATTGACCGTATTGTCTTGGTGGGAGGATCGACTCGAATTCCAGCCGTTCAGGAAGCAATCCGGAAGTATTTTGGGGGGAAAGCACCGGATCGTTCCGTGAATCCAGATGAATCCGTTGCCCTGGGAGCCGCT
>JAYKHH010000159.1:0-3251 GCA_035285265.1 Leptolyngbyaceae cyanobacterium
TCGGAATTGCCTTCTCCAACAAGCGTTGGTTGCACTTCTTCATGTTGTTTGTTCCGGTTACCGGCTTGTGGATGAGTGCGGTGGGAGTTGTGGGCTTAGCCTTGAACCTCCGCGCCTACGACTTTGTTTCCCAGGAAATCCGTGCTGCGGAAGACCCTGAGTTTGAAACGTTCTACACTAAGAATATTCTGCTGAATGAGGGCATCCGCGCTTGGATGGCTCCTCAAGACCAACCCCACGAACAGTTCGCATTCCCTGAGGAGGTATTACCCCGTGGAAACGCCTTATAACGGCTCCCTAGTGATGGGAGGCGGTCGTGATATTGAGTCCTCCGGCTTTGCCTGGTGGTCTGGTAATGCTCGACTGATCAACCTTTCTGGTAAATTGCTGGGCGCTCATGTCGCTCACGCAGGTCTGATTGTTTTCTGGGCTGGAGCAATGACTTTGTTTGAAGTCGCTCACTTTGTGCCCGAAAAGCCCATGTACGAGCAAGGCTTGATCCTGTTGCCTCACTTGGCTAGCCAAGGTTGGGGTGTAGGGGCTGGTGGTGAAGTCATTGATACCTTCCCCTATTTCGTAGTTGGCGTTTTACACTTGATCTCCTCTGCTGTATTAGGTTTGGGTGGGATTTACCACGCAGTTCGTGGCCCAGATACCCTAGAGCAGTATTCTTCCTTCTTCGGTTACGACTGGAAAGACAAGAACAAGATGACCACCATCTTGGGCATTCACTTGATCCTGTTGGGATGCGGTGCGTTGCTCCTCGTTGCTAAAGCGATGTTCTTTGGTGGACTCTATGACACCTGGGCACCCGGCGGCGGTGATGTCCGGTTGATTACGAATCCGACCCTCAATCCTGCCAAAATCTTTGGCTATGTGGTCAAGTCACCTTTTGGTGGAGAAGGCTGGATTGTCAGTGTTAACAACTTAGAAGATGTCGTAGGCGGTCATATTTGGGTTGGCATCATCTGCATTGCAGGCGGTATCTACCACATTCTGACTAAGCCCTTTGCCTGGGCACGTCGTGCTTTTGTATGGTCTGGTGAAGCTTATCTGTCTTATAGCTTGGGCGCATTGTCCTTAATGGGCTTTATTGCTTCCTGCTATGTCTGGTTTAACAACACCGTTTATCCCAGCGAATTCTACGGTCCTACTGGCCCTGAAGCGTCTCAGTCTCAAGCGATGACCTTCTTGATTCGTGACCAACGCTTAGGTGCTAACGTCGGTTCTGCTCAAGGCCCTACCGGTCTAGGTAAGTACCTGATGCGCTCTCCTACTGGTGAAATCATCTTCGGTGGTGAAACCATGCGCTTCTGGGATTTCCGTGGTCCTTGGTTGGAGCCCCTACGCGGCCCCAATGGTCTTGATTTGAACAAGATCAAGAACGATATTCAACCCTGGCAAGTACGTCGGGCGGCTGAGTACATGACCCATGCCCCTCTCGGTTCTTTGAACTCTGTAGGTGGCGTGGCAACCGAAATTAACTCTGTTAACTTCGTGTCTCCTCGCGCTTGGCTGGCTACTTCTCACTTTGTCTTGGCTTTCTTCTTCCTAGTAGGTCACCTCTGGCATGCGGGCCGTGCTCGCGCTGCGGTGGCTGGCTTTGAAAAAGGCATTGACCGTGAGACTGAGCCTGTATTGTCGATGCCTAACCTTGATTAGGGTTTAGCAATGTAGCCTTTCCTTAGGTTGATTGCTTGTAAGGCTCCTGCTGAGGCAGGAGCCTTTTTTGTGGGATCTGACCCAAGTTAAAAACGTTTGTTAAAAAAAATGTGGAATTTGCAACAAATGGTAATAGGATTTACCTGTGGGACATGATCAAGCACTAGCTACCTTTATGAACGCAGTAGATGATAAAGCAATTGTCCGGGAATATTTTAATGCAACTGGCTTTGACCGTTGGCGACGCATCTATGGAGATGGCGAAGTAAACAAAGTTCAGTTAGATATTCGCCAAGGACATCAGCAGACTGTAGAAACCGTATTGAGCTGGCTTCAGGCGGATGGCAATCTGGGCGACCTATCCATCTGTGATGCGGGATGTGGGGTAGGCAGCCTCAGCATTCCCTTGGCGGAAGCAGGCGCAAAGGTTTTTGGAAGTGACATTTCTGAAAAAATGGTCGGGGAGGCAAAGGAAAGGGCACAAGCTACCCTGGGCCAAGCAGAAAATCCTGTGTTTAGTGTCCAAGATTTAGAAGCCTTAGAAGGACACTACCATACCGTAATCTGTCTGGATGTGCTGATCCACTATCCCCAGGAAAAGGCCGCAGCTATGATTGAACATTTGAGTTCCCTAGCGGAATCTCGCTTGATGCTTAGTTTTGCACCTAAAACCTGTTTCTATAGCGTCCTCAAAAAAATTGGAGATTTTTTCCCAGGCCCTAGCAAGGCTACCCGTGCTTACCTGCATCGGGAAGCAGATGTGGTTGCCATTCTGGAGGCAAATGGTTGGCAAGTTCAACGGAATGCCATGACCCGTACCCGCTTTTATTTCTCTCGCTTGCTAGAAGCAACTCGCCCCTCAGAAGTTATTACCTCAGAAGTTATTACATCAGAAGTTATTAAGAGTTCTGAGCCATAGGCTCCCATAAGCTAAAATCTTGACAATTCTGATCGTACGTTCCAGATAAACCCATGAGGTTGATCAAAAAACTATCCGCAGGCTTGCTGCTGTCCTTCGGTTTTCTTTTTCTGATGGTTGCAGCCAGTGGAGTCTTAGATAAAGAGGCCGAGGATCGCTCTTCTTTAATCCTGGGAGGTCTTGCTTTGGGTATTCCACCCTCTGTTGCAGGGTTATGGCTACTGCGGGGAATTTCTCAAGAAGCACAGAAATCGACTCGCGATCGCCTCCAAGCTACTTTCTTTCAATTGCTGAAGGAAGGACAGGGAAATCTGACAGTTCTTCGCTTTGCGATGGAAACCCAACTACCTGGAGAAGCAGCCAAGCAGTTTTTAGACCAAAAGGCCAAGGAATTTGGCGCAACCTTTGATGTAGACGAATCCGGTGGAATTTTCTATCAGTTTCCCTTAGGAGACTTCGATGCTAAGTTTCTGGACGGGGATGGAGATTCACCCTAATACCTCAATCCACATCAACGTAGGGGCAGCCCTATTGGGTGCCCCTACAAAAGGATCTACATCTACGCGGGTTCTTAGGTCGTGGCTGCTGTGACCAGAACCTCACCCTTTAACATGCGCTGAGCTGCATCGAGCAGGGCTTCTTCTAGATAGGGTTTTGTAAAATAACCCTT
>JAYKHH010000160.1:0-4442 GCA_035285265.1 Leptolyngbyaceae cyanobacterium
TTGTCAACTGTCAACTGTCAACTAATTTACAAAGGACGATAAACCCGATAGTTAATCTCAGGGAAAATATTATCGATCGCGTTTACCTTTTCTAACCAACCACTGTCAATTTTGCCTTGATTAATATCTTCATAGAGCTTGTGGAAGCGCATGAGGTGCGATCGCGTCCGTCGGACGGCATAGGGCACCATCGTTCCGGTTCGCATAATAAAGGCCCAGTCTGAGGATTGTGCCAGTAGCAATTCCCGTGCAGCTTGATTAAGAGCCTTCCACTCTAGCTCGTCTTCCGGTTCCCGCAACCCTAGCTCAATCATGCGTTCCGTAGCTTTGTGCAGGTGAGGGTAAATCCAGGAATTGGTTTCATTGAGCCAATATTCATGGAACCCCTTGTAGCCCCAACTTGATTGGGAAGGACGGCACACCTGCTGGGTGGGGTGCGATCGCAGATAATCGGCTAGGTGCGTCATTTGATAGGTCTGCTGGTCATACCAGGACTTACGGAAGAGGTAATTGATAAACCAAGGGCCTTCATACCACCAGTGACCGAATAGCTCCGCATCGTAGGGAGACACAATAATCGGGGGGCGCTGCATAATGCCATGGAGGTGCTCCACCTGCCGCTCCCGGTTATACATAAAATTGCTAGCGTGTTCTGCGGTCTTTTCCTTTGCCCAGTAGGGATCGTAGAGTGCCTTATCCCCTAACCCTAAACCTCGCCCTGTAATTTTGTGGTATTTGATCCCGACATTTTTACGCTGACCATTGGGCATAATGTAGGGCTTGATGTATTCATAATCCGCTTCCCAGCCCAAATCCTTATAAAATTCTCGGTACTCTGGTGCCCCTGGATAGCCTACTTCTGATGACCAAACCTGTTGGGAGGACTCATGATCCCGGCCAAAGGCTGCCACCCCCGCTTCTGTGAAGATCGGGGCGTAGGAGCCAAACCGAGGGCGAGGGCGGGCGTAGAGAATACCGTGACCATCGGTGAGAAAGTAGCGAAGTCCAGCATCGGCTAACATCCGTTCTAGACCTTCATAGTAGGCACATTCCGGTAGCCAAATCCCCTTCGGAGGACGACCAAAATTTTGCTCGTAATGCTCTACAGCTACTTGAATTTGTGCCCAGACTGCCTGGGGATACATCTTCATCAACGGTAAGTAACCGTGAGTCGCTCCGCAGGTAATAATTTCTAGGTTGTTGCTGTCTAAAAATTTCTTAAAGGCACCGACTAAATCCCGGTTATAGCCTTCCCAGACTTGCCGCACCTGATTAAACTCTGCAGCATAGTGTTCTGCCAAATAACGAATATGGCCGTTGTTTTGGTTATGCTCAATTTCCTTTTCTGCCAACTCTTCTAGTTGGGCCAGGTGGCTATCGTAGCGGTCTTGCAGCAAGGGATCACGCAGCATCGACACCAACGGGGGGGTCATGCTCATCGTGATTTTGAAATCAATCCCGTCTCGCTTTAACCCCTCAAATACCTGTAGCAGGGGGATGTAGGTTTCCGTAATCGCTTCAAAGAGCCATTCTTCCTCCAAAACGTAATCACTCTCGGGGTGTCGCACAAAGGGCAGGTGGGCATGCAATACAAGTGCGAGATATCCAATGCTCATAGAGGCTCCAGAAATAAACAGAATTGGAGGAAGGGACGATCAGAACGATTCTTAAAAAATTGTAAAGCGAAAGCGGTTCCATAAAAGCAATGAACCTGTGGGTTTACCCATAAATTCAATAAAAGTGTCTCCCTAGTCAGACCCTAGGTGCAGAGGAGCGGTGAAGTATAGCCCTTCTCCTCTTGAATTTCTATCTGACCCATCATTCTGTTGATCTACGGATCGAGTTACAGCTTGGATTGGAGGGTAAAAATTGTTAGCTCTGGCGGGCAAAACAAGCGTCCTGGTAGGTAGGTTCCCAACCCTCGATTCACATAGAGAAAGTTTTGCCCAACTAGGTGCAACCCCTGGGCCCATTCCCAGTGGCGAACGACTTGTTGGCAACTTTCCTGCAGATAGGGAATTCGGCGTCTCATGGACTTGGGAATTTTCTTGCGGTGAGTTTGAAACCAACTGGGCACAGGCCCTAGTCCTGGAATCACAATCTGCCCCCCATGGGTGTGGCCTGAGAGTTGGAGATCAACGCGCCAGGGTTTGAGTTTCTCTGCACTATCGGGATTGTGGGATAAGACAATGCGGGGAATCGTGGGATCGAGTGTTGCCATGATTGGGGCGGGATTAAATTCCCGTGACCAAAAGTCTGCCAAGCCTACTAAGGCAAAGTTCGGGTGCAAAGGATAGGCGATCGCATTCCACAGCACCTGAATCCCGACTTGAGTAAAAGCAGTGGTAATTTCGGCCCTGGAATAGGGGTAATGCAGATCATGATTGCCCAGTGCCGCATAAATACCCGCTCGGCTTTGGAGGCGTTGGAGTTTAGACGCTAACTCATGAATAAACTGGGGATCATCGGTGACATAATCACCTGTCAAAAGAACCAGATCTGGATCAACTTGATTACTCGCTGCGATCGCCTGCTCCAACAAAGTAGGGGATAAGCGTAATCCGTCAAAGTGCAGATCCGACAGTTGCACTAGCTTAGAACCTGCTAAGGATTGGGGAAGCCCCGCGATCGCAAACGTTAGCGTCTCAATGCTCAATGGCCCAGATAGTAAGCGATGCATGAGTTTTTATGCTTAGAAGTCTTAAATTTCAGCCTAGCAGAGCTTTCTTGAAACCTTAGGGACAAAATGGAAGATCCTAGGCTAAATTTATGCTCAATTTACGGAAGTGGATTTTGGTTCATCGGATGTCCATCCTGATCAACCACCTCCTGCTCTATAACCCACCATGCTTTATGGGAATTATGGAACTATTTAGTAACAATGACGGTGTTTAATGGTATTAATGCTAAAGAAATTTAACTGCTAAATAAAGACATCAGTAAATGTACAGATGAACCCTGGGCAAGCAAACTGGGATGAAGATACTAATAGTAGAAGATGATGAGTGTGTCATTAAGATCCTTGAGACTGCGCTCGTAAAACAGCACTATTCCGTAGAAGTGGCTACAAATGGACTGGCAGGTCGGGATCTAGCAGAGGCATTTACCTATGACCTAATTGTGCTCGATATCATGCTACCGAAGCTGGATGGCATTAACGTATGTAAACAGTTACGAGAGCAAGGAAATCACACCCCCATCCTGCTACTGACCGCCCAAGACACTAGCACCCAGAAGGTCATGGGTTTAAATGCAGGGGCAGATGATTATCTAGTGAAACCCTTTGACTTGGCGGAGTTATTGGCCCGGATACGGGCCTTGCTGAGACGGGGAGGTACCTCACTGTCACCCGTAATTGAAGCCGGTGATCTCCGCCTAGATACCAATCTTTGCCAAATCACCTATGGAAATCACTTGCTTTCCCTAACCCCCAAAGAATACGGACTACTGGAGTTATTTCTACGCAACCAACGTCGGACTTTTAATAACAGCAACATCATAGAACACCTCTGGTCAGTTGCTGAATCACCTTCAGAGAATACAATTCGGGCACACTTGAAAAGCCTGAGGCAAAAATTAAAGGCGGTCGGGGCACCTGCTGATTTAATTGAAACAGTCTACGGTTTGGGGTATCGCCTCAAAATATCCGCAGAGACATCCGCAGAGGCAACTGAGTCTTCAACACCACCAATTTCCGCCCTGCCAAAATCAACCTCAGATTTGAAACTCCAGCCAGAATCAGAACCAAAGCTAGGGACAGGGGGAGAACCAGAACAGATCTTGCTAGATGCAGAAATTGCCAAGGTTTGGCAACGGTATCAAGGGCAATTCATCGCTCATATTCAGCTTTTGGAAGAAGCAATGGCAGCATTGCTCAGGGGGGACATCAATGCTGAGTTGCGGCAACAGGTAGAACGAACCGCTCATAAACTTGCCGGTTCCTTGGGTATGTTTGGGTTACATGAGGGCACCCGCATTGCTCAGGCAATTGAGCAACTTTGGCTTACGGGCGCGACGCGATCGCAGGTACCTCAGTTATCCCAATGGGTTGCTCAGTTGCACCAGGAAATTCAGCAATATTCAATGACTCAGGATAGTTCGAGTCAATCGCTGCAGTCTCCTTCTCAGCCTGAGACCCAGTCTTTGGTAGCGGAGTCAGCTCAGGTTCCAACTCCAACAGACCCAGCCCAGAGCTTAATGGCTGCCATTGTAGCTTCCTCAGACGATGCCATTATTGGCATGACTCTAAGCGGCACGATCTTAAGCTGGAATGCTGGGGCAGAGAAAATCTATGGCTATGCAGCAGTCGAGGTTGAAGGGCAATCGATCGCCTGTTTGATTCCCAGCAATGCAACCAAGCCATCGCTCCAGAAACTTACCAAGATTCATTGGGATCAAGACATTAACCATCAAGAAGCCAGACATGTCAGAAAAGATGGCAG
>JAYKHH010000161.1:0-4387 GCA_035285265.1 Leptolyngbyaceae cyanobacterium
CGGGCAGTAGCTGTAAATGGCTACAACAGCTAAACCCATCCATCTCTGGCATGATGGCATCCAGTAAAACAATATCTGGCTTCACACGCATAAAAGCATCAAGCCCCTGGTGCCCATTACAGGCTTCCGTTACCTGATACCCTTCTTGCTCCATCACTCGACGCAGCAAAAGTCGCATGGTTTTGTCATCATCTACAACTAAGATGAGGGGCAGGTCGCTGGGGTCAGAATTATTGGTCATGACTGAGATTGTAACCGATACCTTTTTCTGAACAGCAATCAATCAAGCTAACAGACCCGTGCATAGACTTCCCATATATAACACCCCATACACAACTCTATGTAGCTATGGTTACTCAAAGAGCTATTCTGCGTCTTCAACCGTCCAGCTCAGCTTAAAGACGGAATCTAACCTCTGACTGCCCCTCAAGGTGGAGATCCTTTAGTTTTCCCTAAATTAACTCCCAATATGGCCCCATGGAGGATTGTATTTTAAAGAGGAGCAGAGTTTACTAGTTGCTTGTATTATCTACGTACTCAGATTTTTATCTCTATGGTTGAAGTGATCTTCTCTGATTCGCTGCTCATGTCTGGACGATCGCTAGTTCTTCAGCCGCCAGTCTTTCAGCTCCATCTAGCCCTGCATATTCCCGATGGTTTTTTGAGCCTACCCATTAGTCTCATTGCGTGGGTGTTAGCCATTGGAACCATCGCCGTCGCTTTAAATCGAGTCCAGAAAGACTATCAGGATCGTGCTGTACCGCTCATGGGAGTTTGTGCTGCCTTCATTTTTGCAGCCCAGATGATCAATTTTCCAATCCCAGGTGGAACGTCCGGTCACCTTTTAGGGGGCACCTTGGCTGGCGTGTTACTGGGGCCCTGGGCTGGCACCCTGGTGGTGAGCGTTGTATTTATTGTTCAGGCAGTTCTATTTCAGGATGGGGGGCTAACCGTTTTAGGAGCCAATATTCTCAACATGGGTTTAGTCGGTACCTTTGGCGGTTACTACATCTATCGTTCCATTCGTTATGCTCTAGGAGGGGATACCTGGCGAGCAACTGGAACTGCCACTGTCGTGGCGGCATGGGTTAGTGTCTTTTCCGCTTCCATTTTGTGTGCCTTGCAATTAGCTTTATCAGGAACCGTGCCCTTAAATGTGGCACTCACCGCGATGGCTTTTTGGCATGTCCTGATTGGAATTGGTGAAGCCCTGATTACCCTAGTTACGATTAGCTTTATTTGGCGTACCCGCCCAGATTTGTTCTATGACCCGCCTCGTCGAGCCCTATCTACTTCTGCAAACTATCCCGCATCCTAGCTAAGACCAGAATTCTACCGACTCCAGTTACGACTGGAATGATTACCCTAAACAATTTAACCAGGAGTAAATGAGATGATGCGTGATAGGTTTACCCTAGCTGGCTTAGGAGTTGCTGTGTTGATTGCAGTTTTCCTGTCTCCCCTTGCCAGCCAAGATCCTGACGGTTTAGATCGAGTTGCTCAGGACTTAAAGTTTGAGGAAAAAGCCGTTGAGCAGGCTCCTGCCCAGCAGTTACCCTTCTATAGCGTATTTGATGAATATGCCTTGAGGGGTGTTCCCGATGCAGTTGCCACGCCCTTGGCAGGGTTGGCAGGTACTCTGGCAACCTTTGGGCTGATGTGGGGGCTAGGCAAACTCTTGGTGCGTCGTTCTGAGCCACCTACGGAGAGTACTTCCCCTAACCTGGGCGTTGATCAATCCGATCAGCCGTTCAAGTAACCAGGAATTAACGGCATGTTGTTGCATATTGGTGCCTTGCATTTAGATCGAGATCGTACCCATCAGACAATTTGGCATTCTCTGCTGCCTCAAACACGACTGGTTTGCACACTATTGTTGGTCTTTGCGATCGCCCTTACCCCCAATGGACATTGGCACACTTGGGGGGTTTACAGCGTGGGCTTACTGAGTCTAATTCTGATCAGTCGGGTACCGCTCTTGCCCCTGATCAAGAGAGTTGTGATTGAGTTTCTCTTTATCAACCTGGTACTAGTGGGTAGCTTGTTCCATCAGGGCGGTGAGATTATCTGGCAGTGGGGAAGTTTGCAAGTCACGACCGTAGGGCTAACAGTTTTAGGGAGCGTCATGATCAAAGCATTTCTGTCGCTCCTGATGCTGAATGTTTTGACCTTGACAACTACAATCCCAGCGTTATTACAGGCCCTAGTTGTGCTTAAAACACCGCCCCTCTTGGTGGCCATCTCAGCCTCAATGTATCGCTACATTGAGGTGTTAATCGAGGAGTTTCAAGCGATGCGTCGCGCTGCCCTCTCTCGCAACTTAATGAACAGCAAGCACTGGCAGCGTCTGATCATTGGCAATATGATGGGCAGCTTATTTATCCGCTCCTACGAACGAGGGGAGCGGATTCACCAGGCAATGCTGGCACGAGGGTATAACGGAATTCCTGTTGTGCAAGAAGTTCTAGTTCCCCAGCGGTTAGACTTTCTCGCCCTTACCTTAACAATCACCCTAGCCCTACTGGGACAGATGTTCTATTTACCTGTGTAATCGTCTGTTGAATCGCCAACTTAATTGGTTCCCATGCATCATAATCCCATCTTCATTCACAACCTAACCTACACCTATGCAGATGGCACCCACGCCCTTAAAGGAATTGATCTCAGCATTGAAGCGACGGAAAGAGTTGCCTTAGTGGGAGCGAATGGCTCTGGAAAATCAACTTTGCTACTGCATATCAATGGTCTGCTAATACCCCAGTCTGGCAATATGATCGTGGGGAAATGGCCGGTAGAACCCCAGTACCTCAAAGCGATTCGTAACTTTGTGGGCTTGGTGTTTCAGAATCCCGATGACCAATTGTTTATGCCTACGGTGTGGGAGGATATTGCCTTTGGCCCTATGGGACAGGGACTAACCGGAAAGGTTCTAGAACAACGGGTACAGCAGGTCATGATTGCTGTGGGGTTAGATATAGATCACTATCGGCAACGGAATACCAATAACTTGTCGGGAGGCGAGAAAAAACGGGTGGCGATCGCCGGGGTTTTAGCCATGCAGCCCGATGTCTTAGTCTTTGACGAACCCTCTGCCCAACTTGATCCCCGATCTCGCCGTCAGTTGATTGACCTACTCCAACGCCTTCCCCACACCCAACTCATTGCCACCCATGACCTGGATATGGCCTTAGAACTCTGCCCTCGTACCATTGTCTTAAGCCAAGGACGGGTGGTTTACGATGGCAAAACCGAGGCAGTCATGAGTAACCAAAAGCTACTCAGCCAACACGCTTTAGAGTTGCCCCTCAGTTATAGTCGTCCCTATTGTCAATTAGATGACGAACCCCCTAGTTTGCATATCTCCCACAAACCCGATGCCTTGGCCGCAAATTAGGGCTACCCCGACCCCTAATGCCTAAGCATTCACCACTTCCCCACCATTGGGGTGTAGAATTTGCCCGCTCATATAGGAAGAGTCATTAGCAGCTAGAAAAACATAGCTGGGGGCTACTTCTTCGGGTTGCCCTGCCCGATGCATCGGAACCTGAGCCCCAAAACTAGCCACTTTATCCTCTGGAAAAGTGGACGGGATTAAGGGTGTCCAGATTGGGCCTGGGGCCACACCATTCACACGAATTCCTTTTTCGACTAGGGACTGAGAGAGGGATCGAGTAAAGGCAACAATCGCTCCCTTGGTAGAAGAATAATCTAACAACTGCGGGCTACCTTTATAGGCAGTAACCGAGGTGGTATTGATAATGGCACTGCCTGATTTCAGATGAGGTAAAGCTGCCTTTGTCAGGTAGAACATTGAAAAGATATTAGTGCGGAAGGTGCGTTCCAGTTGTTCTGCACTAATATTTTCAATGCTTTGTTGGGGATGCTGTTCTGCAGCATTATTGACCAAGATATCTAGGTGCCCAAATCCAGTTACGATCTGCTGCACCAGTTGCTGGCAGAAGGTTTCATCGCCAATATCACCTGCGATCGCCATACAGCGTTTTCCTTCCTGTTCCACGAGCCGCTTGGTTTCATTGGCATCCTTATGTTCATTCAGGTAGGCGATCGCAAGATCAGCTCCTTCCCTAGCGTACAAAATTGCCACTGCCCGACCAATTCCACTATCGCCCCCGGTAATCAAGGCAACTTTGCCTTCCAACTTACCACTCCCCCGATAGTCAGATTTTTCTGATCGAGGCTGAGGAGTCATGAGAGACTCACGACCGGGCTGGACATCTTGTGTTTGAGGCGGTTGAAGTTCTTTTGTTTGGCTAGAGGTCATAATTTCCAGTTCTCGTAATAACGTCATTTCAGGAGAATTTCCAAGCGGGCAACCACAGGGAACTTGCCCCTACAAAAGGTTCCAATCCAAAATCCAAAATCCAAA
>JAYKHH010000162.1:0-10707 GCA_035285265.1 Leptolyngbyaceae cyanobacterium
AGTTCATGTACAGATTTGTAGGCAAGATTCCTAAACTGCTACCCCTCATTCATGATTTAGGGTTGCTATATCTTAGCCTCAAAATCTGCATTAGGGTGTAGTATTTAACACTTATTGCCGACTTTGGAAGATTTATAAGGATTGAGCGTTGTTGGATGCATGGATTCATGCCTTCATCCAGCAACGCCAAGACTTGAACCAGAGGAGCTAGCCATCTAAAGTTTCTAAGAGGGGGAAACTGAGGGTGGCTTCCTTCTGCCGCGTTTTTCCCGTGCCCAACTCGTAGATTGCCACATATAAATCAGTACCACTCCAGAAATCAAGGCACCCAGTGTCCATTTAATAGAATTCTTTAAAAGTGCTAGACGTCTATTTTTGCGAGCAGTTTCGGATTCAGTTCTGAGTCTCCTATCCGCTTTCTCAATCTCTGTCGCGAGACGAGTTTTAAGTTCTTCTGGGCTAGAAATCTGAGCGCGTCCTTGGGGATTTAACTGCTTAAATAGAGCTTCTAATTCTTGTGCAGTGGCTGTGTTTAACTGAGTTTTGTATTGTTCAATTTGCGTTTGTTGCTGGCTGACTTGAGTATTGATTTGAGAATTGTTTAGATTATTAAGACGCCAGGTATTGCCAAGGGCTACGGGAATCAGCAATATATAAAATATGCCTGCTGCCAGGGCAAACCAGGATAGAAACTTTACGATAACCTTTCCCCACCTTCCTAAGGAACTCGGCCCTCCGTAAAATACAAGTAATAGCCCTAGGAGAGGTACAGGTACTCGTTCAATTAAAGAGCCAACCAATCCAAACCCCCAAGCAGGATTTTTAATTTGAAGGGGAGTCAGAATTTCAATAAAGTCAAATATTGCTAATAGTAATAAGGTGTAACCCACTATTCGACATAAAAAAGCAGGAGACCATTCTTTTTGATTCATAACCGCATAACCCTGAGTAAAACAAGCAGGACAACTTAAGGACTAGATTTTTGGAAAGCTTAAATCCTTCACACTATACCAAATAGCCCATGCATTTTCTAAAATTTGGTAGGACTGTTCTGGTGAAGAGGAGTTTAAGGGGACAGAGAGATGAGCCCATAGACAGCGGCGATCGCGCAGGCTCTCTTGCCCTACTAACACAGGTAGAAAACGGTGCCAGCGGATATCGTGTTGGTTGCGGTTGGCAAGAAATTGCTCGAAGGTAACCGTACTCTCGCCCCTAGAGTTGATACAGCTACTTAAATAAGCTCGTTGCTGATGGGTGAAAAGACCATAGAATCCCACCCCTTTTTGGTAGCGGATGGATTCAAAGAGCTTGCGATCGTCCGACTGCTTGGAATCTAAGCGAATCGACGTGTAATTTCGGATGAAATTCTTGAGATCACCCAAGGTGCCAACGATGTACCGCATTTCAATCGTTAAGGGCAACCCATCCCTCAAATAGCGGTATTCCTGGCTAGCCAGACTCACATCGTAGGGGATTTTAGATGTATCATCAGGTGACGATTTTGGGCTGACTGGAAGATTGCTTAAGGGCTTACTGGCTACAAACTGCCAATCTTTCAGAGGAACAGTTTGAGGAAAGGTATAGGGTTTATAAGTGTTACTAGCTGTCGGAGGGCTAAAGATTGACTTGCCAAGGACAACAACTGCTCCTGCAAAAGTAGCTGCCAGCAGCAGAATCCGTAAAGACGGATATAGATTTTGAGTTTTAAGAAGCGGCATCGGTGGGGCTTTCATCTTCAAGTTCCTCTGCTTCAAGTTCCTCTGCTTCAAATTCCTCTGCTTCAAATTCCTCTTGTTCACCCAGCAAACTACAGACCCATGCAAAGGCAATTACTGCAATCATGGCAAATATTTGCGAGCCTGTCCCTAAATGCCAATATTCAAAGGCTTCCAAGTTGGAATAGGATACCAACAAAGCTAGTAGACCCACACGAACACTATTGATCATAAATGCCAATAAGACAGCTATTAGAGGCAAGAAAAATCTTTTGAAGGAATTGAAGGGAAACATGATCAAAAAGATGATCGACAGCCGAAACAGTAAGAACATCGTGTTCAAACCATTGCAACCGGGGTTTACCTCTACAGCTCCCGTTGGCAGGATCAAAACTACACCTTGACGAGATATCTCAAACCCTAGGTACCAGAGAATTAAGCCTGAAAACTTAGCAGTGATCAAACTCACTTGAAAAATCTTTTCAATGGGGCCTAGCAGTAACCCATCAGGAATTGCTAGTAAAGAGATAATTAGAAACTCTTGACCATATTGTTTAAGCCCTCTGATTCCGGAGGCGAGTAAGCCAACTCCAAGAGCTGCCACCAGTGGCAGGATGCGTAGGAAATCTGACTCAAACCAAAACACTGAAACGCTTTTGACTAATACCAAGGCAGTAAGCAGTAGTCCAAAAAAGCTAGAAATTGCTTCGCTCTGAACATTTAAGTGGCTACGTTTGTTCCATAGCAGGTATATGACAGCAGCCCATACCAAAACACTAATGCTGAGTCGATCAGCATCTTTTGTGAGAGACCAGGTCAAACTCAGGTGAAGAGAGATCAGACTCACTATAATGCCCAGGAACCAAACCTTGGGATTTTTTAGAAGCCTTGCCATCTCAAGAGAATTGGCTTTTGCAGCAGGGTCAGAGAGCATCTCAGATTCTATAGAGTTGAAGTAGGATACAGAGCAATCAGAAAAAAAATCAAAAGGGAAGTTTACCTGACGTTCCAAGTATATACAGTTCCCAGTTGTGTGGACGAAAGGTAACACAGCCTCAGGAATGCGGGGGAGGCTTCTTGAATCCAGATTAGACTTTGAATTTCTCTGCTATGGGAGGTAGGGGGCATGATGGCGATCCTTGTAAGCATGACAGTGCTTTGGCCCTACCCAAGGTGATTGAATTTGTGCAGCGTTCTATTAAAACTTACATAAATCGTCTCTACGTAGGGATCTGACGTTACAAGCCAAAACCTGTTAAATTCAATTTACTCACTAGTATTAGTGCTGTGTGAGTCCCCATCATCCTTATACCCTCAGCTAATTTAGAGTGCGCTGGCATAGGCCAAGGTCTACACAACTTCGCTGAGCCTGAATATTCAAGCTGGGGGGTAAAAAGAACCTCTGAAGCCCTTATCCCCATTAGGCTTTGAGAGCACCAAGACATAAAAAGACACCCTCCCAATTGAGTGCTGATTAATGCCATTCTTAATTAGCAAAGCGTGAACCCCTGATTCCACCGTTGAAGCTAGTGTTGGAACTGACGGGGTCTTTCTAGGAGTGAGTGGACTGCAAGGCTTATTCTCTAGGGGTTTAAGGGATTATTGTCACCCCCTCAGATGTTTAGGTTACATGGCCACGGGAAACCGACTTCTTGGTGTTGAGCAGCTTTCACTAGACTTTGGCTTTTGATTTTTGGATTCTTTGGTGGCGCGCTTGCGCCATGCCTCCGCCGACTCATCTACCTCTGCATTGGAGTTGCTTGGCTTTGTAGGAGTAGGCTTTATGACATTCAAAACCTTGGTTTGTAAGCGATTGTAAGTCCGATATGGAATGTAATGCATCGGATCATGCCCAACCGCACGCAGTAGCAAATAACAGGCTGCGGAGTATTGTCCTAGCAAAATTGCCTCCAGGATCTGGTTCAGTTCCTTAGGGCTGAGCTTCACTTCTGGTTTCGAGTCTGCGATGGAATCTTGTGATCTTTCCTGGGTCATGGTGTATCTGGTTTGTTGAAATGGCTTCAGCTACAGTTACCAGAGACCTAAGACAAGTGCTTAGCAACTGCTTTAGTAGTAATCACCTTGAACTCTGCCAATTACGGAAACGCCTGCTCCGAGTAAGAGTTTATTGTGGATGTCTTGGCTAATCTCAATCTGTCCCGGTCATGGAAATGAGCAAAGTTCCTAAAATCCAGCGTCCTAAAATCCAGCATTGATAGAAACTCTAGGGTTTTGAGATGATTCGCTCTTTGATGGGCAGGGCAGGGTTGCCAGCATAAATCGTCATGGGTTGGAGCGATTTGGCGGCAACACCGCCTAAACAGAGAACGGCTCCTCGACCAATCGTCACACCAGGGCCAATGGTTGCCTTCGCAGCAATCCAGCTACCTTCTTCGATATGGATAGGAGCTGGTATCAGTTCAAAGTGAGGGTGGCTCCAGTTATGGTTGCCTGTACAGAGATAAACACCTTGGGAAAGACAAATGTGACTTTCTAAAGTTATGGGCGCAACGTTGTCAAGCCAGACATCTTCACCAATCCAAACATAGTCTCCTCCGGTCAATCGCCAGGGGAACTTGACACGCACGCCTGGTTTAATCCGTACGTGTTGGCCTACCTGGGTGCCAAAGAGACGCAAAATCCAAACCTTGATCCCGGATAAGGGAAGCCAATGACTTCTGAAGATTGGTTCTCCTAGGAAGTACCAAGCGAGTTGTTTCCAGAGGGGAGCACCAGGAGTATAGGAGCCAAGGGTATAGGAGTCTAGGTGCATGGAACTGAGATCTGGGGTAAAGGTTGTAGCCTACTGTATAGCCTATGAAAAGCTATAGGATGGCACAAACAGTATCATGAAGAATCAGAGATTTAGTATCTAGATTTAGTATCTACAATCAATTTCTGAATTGCACGTCGGGTTACCTGTGTAGCCTGTAAACAGCCATAGGATTGCACGAGTAGTATCACGAAGAATCAAGAATCTGGTTTCCAGCCGAGGATATTCGCCTGGGCGGACAGAGGAAACGGATACTGGGGTAAAGGTTATACCGCGACTACCGAGAACCACGTAAGCAATCATTTTGGATCGGGGTAGATGGTAGTCTGAGGTAACCATGTATAAATGCTGGATGCGCTGTTCTTGAAAGTCAGCAATCAAGGTAGTAAAGTTCGTTAGCGTATCAACGGCATGGTAGTTGAGCGTTACCTGATGGGCAGGGACACCTGCTGCTTGGAAAATCTGTTGTGACTGCTTGTAAGGCATACCAGTCGATACCCAAACCTTAAAGGCAGGATCAAGGGCCGCTAGTTCAGCGGCCACTTCTTCTCGCCTTGGATCTCCTCCTAAGACAAGAATGGCTTGGGGGTAAGGAGCTTGAAGACGAGCAATTCCTAATCTTATGGGAATAGCACTGATGAGCAATGCAATAAAACCAAAGCTGGCTAAACAGAGCCACCGTATCTTTTTAAATTTGCGATTCAACATGGTTAAGGTGAAACCGTGAAATTGTCTCAGATCGGCAATAGACAAATGATTTAGGAACTTATCGAGGGTCTTCCTCTGCACACCCTTAAAAACTTCACAAAAGTTCTCCTTGGATGGGCGAAGCCCGCCCCTTGGTGATTCCGCTCACTTACCGGGTTTTGGCTCCACCCAACCTTCAATATCTGTAAAGGTGGGGTTAGACCTTAGCTTAACGCTCGATCAAACTCCACGCACCAATCAGCAGTTTCATGGCAACCAAGTGTATGGTCGAGTTTCCATGGAGTGTAAAGCCTTGTGCTCGACTGAGGCTACAAACCTGATCTCAAAGGGATGGAATTTTAAAATCTCTGTAATAAGCAATAGGAAATCCTGCCGTCTAGTCACTAACCTTAACAAATGAAGTGACCAGAAATAAAACTTATGAAATCCAACACGTTCACAGGCACTATAGGAAAACTCGCAATTGTTGCCAGCTTACTGGGAGTGGGTAGCTTAATGGGTGTCTCTGCGATCGCTCAGGAACCTACCAGTCCAACTCAATCTCCTGTCACTACCCCTATCCCAACCGAGGCACCCCCTGGTACTCAACCGGGCATGACGGAACCGGGCACCACTACACCCGGTACTCAACCGGGCATGACGGAACCGGGCACCACTGAACCCGGTACTACTACACCCGGTACCACTGAACCGGGTACCACTGAACCGGGTACTACTACACCCGGTACCACTGAACCGGGTACTCAACCGGGCATGACGGAACCGGGCACCACTGAACCGGGCACCACTACACCCGGTACTCAACCCGGTGCCACCTCTGGAAACATTGTAGAAATGACTGCTGGCAACGCTTCATTTTCAACTTTAGCGCAGGCAATCGAAGCAGCAGGGTTAGAACAAACCCTAGCAGGTCAAGGCCCCTACACAGTCTTGGCACCTACTAACGAAGCCTTTAACGAATTACCTCAAGGAGCTGTGGAATACCTGCTCAGACCCGAAAATCAGGGTTTTCTACGGCAGGTGCTGGCCTACCATGTCATTCCTGGTAATGTTCCCACTAGTGAGTTGCCCACGGGCAAGGTAGAAAGTCTCGGAGGTGGACTAGCAGTCCAGGTAGCGGGGGACAATCGGGTGGTTGTCAATAATGCAAGTGTGACCCAGCCCGATATTCAAGCTAGCAATGGGGTGATCCATACGGTCGATCGAGTTTTACTATCTGATAGGTTGCAACAGACCTTGGCTGCAGAGTTGGGTGTGCAAGAAATTTATTAGCCAACTGTAGTTAAAGATGGGTGTTAATGAGGCCACCCTTTGGAAGGGCATGGCAGTGCCATGCCCCACCGCAAGAGCTGCCAGATTGCTGCCTACGCCTACTAGTGCTCTGTCAAGAAAATTTGGATGGGTCTTCAACCCGTCCAAATTTAATCCTGATCAACTGCTCAGAATTGCGCTACCCGTCAATGATTCCCCGTCAATGATTCATTGACAAGCGCCTAGGCCATCCTGAGAGGATGTTTGAAAAGGGGAGCGTGACGTCGCAGAATTTCGGATCACGCCTCCGAGAGCAGCCTGCAAAGCCTCGTTCGACCGTGGGTGGAAATCGAGGTCGGGGTCATTAACCTCACCATTGGGAACTTTTCAAAAACCCTCTGAAGGGGTTATTTTTCAGCAAGTTTGTCTAATTTTTCCCGTATGGCTAGGTCAATTAAGGAGCGAAGCAGCACAATAAAGGCAATCCCAGATAGGGAAAAGGCAGCGATCGCCCAACCAGTTTGAGTTCCAATCAACAATACCGCTCCTGACAGGAAGGTAAAACCCGTTAAGCACGCATAAATCAGACTTTTGACGGCGAGGTTAATTTGCTTGAGGGCGCGATCGCTTTCTGTAGAGCGCACCCGAACTTGTAACTCGCCCTGCTCAATGCGTTCCTCTAGTCGTCGTAATAAAATTTCCGTCGCACTGGGCTGTTGCAATCTAGCCTTGAGCAGATCTCGGGTCTGTCGAGCTAGTTCCCCAAGCATATTGCCTTGCCCTTTAATCGCAATACTCTTGATAAAGGGTTGAGCAGCCCCAACCGGGCTGTATTGGGGATCTAGGGTACGAGCAATACCATCCAAGGTAGTTAATGCCTTCAAAATAAAGGTCATCTGGGCGGGGAGGCGAAAAGGTTGTTGCTCAAACATGGAGTAGATTTCGCTTCGCATCTCGCCAAATGCTTTGACATCAATGGGTTTTTCTGTGAATTTATCTAGGGTGAAGGCGAGCAAACGACGCACGGGGGTCATATCCGCCACGGGTTGAATTAAGCCCATGCCAATTAAGGTACTCAAAACCTCATTAGTATCTTTTTTGAGCACAGCGAAAAAGGTTTTAATCATCTGATCCTTGGCAAGGGATTTAATCTCAGCCATCATGCCAAAATCGTAGAAAATCAAAGCCCCATCCTGACTTACGGCAATGTTGCCGGGATGGGGATCGGCCTGAAAAAAACCATCCTGTAAGAGCTGCTTGAGATAACAACAAATGCCGAGTTGGTTAATTTCCTTGGCATTTAATCCACAGGCTTCAATGGTTTGACGGTCATCCACCTTAATTCCGGGCAGGTATTCTAGGGTCAACACCTTTTTAGTGGTGTAGCGCCAGAACACCTTGGGAACAACAATCCGAGGATAGCCGTTAAAGTTTTCCCGAAACCGATCGGCGTTCTTGCCTTCTTGGATATAGTCAATTTCCTTGTAGAGAATGCTAAAAAATTCGTTGTAGATAGCTTCTAGTTCGTATTGTCGAGTCCAAGCAAAATGGCGCTCACAAATACGCAGGAGTTGAGCAATGACTTTAAAGTCGAGGTCAAATAGGTTTTCGAGGCCGGGACGTTGGATTTTAACAACCACTTCTTCTCCGGTATGCAGTCGCGCTTTGTGAACTTGACCCAGACTGGCA
This sequence comes from Leptolyngbyaceae cyanobacterium, assembly GCA_035285265.1. Lineage (GTDB taxonomy): Bacteria > Cyanobacteriota > Cyanobacteriia > JARCMD01 > JARCMD01 > JAYKHH01. The sequence continues at coordinate 8,137 of JAYKHH010000162.1, forward strand.
GCAGCTAGGGGAAAGCGATCAAAATCTCGATATAAGGTATGGATAGAGTTACCGAGTTCTGCTTCTACGATCGCGATCGCGACTTCAGGACTAAATTCTGGCACTTGATCTTGGAGCCGTCCCAGTTCCTGGACATACTCTAGGGGCAACAGATCGCCACGGGTTGATAGGGCTTGCCCAATTTTGATAAAGGTGGGGCCTAAATCCAGTAGCTTGCTCACGAGCCATCGGGCGCGACGTTGGCGACGCTGCGGTGTGTTGTTGGCGAAGGTGCGATCCCACCACAAATCGAGCATGAGTTTGGCTGCTGAGCCAAACACATCTCTCTGCCGTGCAAATGGGGAGTATTTAAGCCGTTGCCATCGGAGTGGCTTCGGTGCAACGGTAGTGATCATGGGGGAATTTTGGATTTTGGATTTTGGATTTTGGATTTTGGACCCTTCGACAAGCTCAGGGCAGGTTTTGGATGCTTCGACGAAGTTGACCGTGAGCAAGGTCGAACGGCTCAGTACAGGGTTTGGATAGGGGTTTAGGATTCAGACAAAATTCTAGGATTGATTGGGCGATGCGTTGCACCTCCTATTCTCCGCATCCCTACCTTACTCTGAGATGCCACAAGAACATAGTAATTCTCTGAGCTTGTTTATTACTGTTACTCAACTCAGAGGCCACTGCAAGCAGAATGCCCAAAGTCGTTGGTTTTGCATCAAGAACCTCAATGATTTGTCCTAAATATCTAAATTGACGTCAGTCTCCAAGGTCGGCGCACCTGCGGGAAGGGCGAAAGAAAACGTTCCCATTTCTGGCTCGACCCAGGTTTCTAGGAGAACGTTTTCTGAGGAGTTCGACGAAAGGGCTATCGAATTCACGTTGAATTGGCGTTGTTAAATCGAGCCATGACTGACTGCTGCATTGAGCTAGAAGGGCATGGCAGTGGCATGCCCCTACCCCAATTCATCTAGCAATTCAGCAACACTCCTACATTTTGAATCAAGAGGGGGAATTTTAGATGCCAACAAAAAAGCTAGCCCGGTAAAAGGCTAGCCTGCCAAGTTTCAATTATGTCGTTCTCTCAATTGGAGGAATCCCAACTGCGCGTTCCCATACTTGCAGGAGGGATCAGGGTTATTATGCCCATCTCCAATACAGATTGTAACAAGGTACACCGATTTTTCGTCATGGAAATTCACAGATTTTTAGTAGAGAAAACCGATCTATGAGAAGTACGGTGTTACGCCGTCAGGACAAATGCACCGACTTGTTGAAACACTTCTTCACGCTCGACATCCAGGGGAATAATATGGTCTGACTCCTCTAGCCACACCAATTTTTTGATCGCAGACCCCAGATTTTCATGGATCAACGCTGCCCCTGGCGGGTCTACGACTGTATCTTTGAGGGGCTGAATAATTAAGGTGGGCACTGTAATCGTAGGCAACTGTAACTTGACCTTGGCGATTAACTCATTGGCACTCCGAACTGCGTTGAGATTAAAGGTTTTGAAGAAGATGACTTGATGAGCCAGTTCTCGCATGGCTTTGTCTCGAATGGGCAAATGACGACGGGGTAAATCCGTAATCAGCCAACCAAATGCGGATAAATAGACTTCCAAGCGAAAAATGTAATACCACTGATACCGAATCGCCATATAGGGACTCAACAATATCAATTTATCCACAGAGGTAGAAGCCGCTAAGTGAAGGGCTAAGGGGCAACCTGTAGAAAATCCGATTACTGTTACCGATGCATACCTTTTTGTCAGTGCTTGATGGGTTTCCAGAATATGCCCGTACCACTGCTCCCAGGTAGAATCTGGCATCTTGGCAGCCGGTTGATCATGCCCAGGATAGCTAATACCCTGCACAGAAATTCCTTGCTGGTAAAGATACTCACCCAGGAGTTGCATTTCATAAACTCCACCCCCTAGGCCATGTAGGAGCAAACATGCTTGCTCACTATTGCTTGCTTCTAAGAAAAAGGGAGTATTTTTGAGCATGAATGTAACAGGTGTCAGGAAGCAGGTGTCAGGTGTCAGGTGTCAGGTGTCAGGCTGGCCGTGAGTGCAGTCGAACGGTGTAGGTGCCAAGCACTTATAAATTACAAAATTCATGGATTCCCTGCTTGATCACGTAGATGACTACAGGAGTCGCTAATAGGGGAGGGCAGATTCCGGTGGTGGCTAGGTCTGCGATCGCCCCTCCCGGCAAACCATTCTGGAGATCAGCGCTAAATTCCTCTCTGCATATGGAAGCACGGCACTGGCGGGCTAGCCCGTCTAGCCATTGGGAATTCGCAATATCCGGATCCTGCCCAGAGCGAATTGCCAACACGATCGCCGCATCTTCTAAATCTCCCTCACAATCTTCAATGGCATCTAGGGCAATCAGGCAATTGGGGTATTGAGACAGTTTTGACCGAAACTGAGCAATTTCTTCAGAGGAAAGATGAGCCATGCGATGGTAAATCTTGCAGATAAGGCAAGGCGCGACTATGAATGCACACAATGGGTGCAGTTTACCACCGATTTAGCTAACCCTGGTATCAGGATCCGATTGCCAGACTCTCAACAAC
>JAYKHH010000163.1:0-4872 GCA_035285265.1 Leptolyngbyaceae cyanobacterium
ATCAGATCGGCGGGAGATAGGTCAATGTCCACATCTACCCCATTGGGGCCTGGTTGAATCTTGGTAACTTTGCCAACCCCGATTCCCCGGAAGCGAACTTCTGTGCCAATCTGAATATCTTCTGCCTTTTCAAACTCCACGACTGCCCGGTAGCTTCGGTTAGCCAGATTGAAGCCGCGCAGCCAGATACCCAAGCCCACAAATATCCCAATTCCTAAGAGAATCAAAAGCCCTGCTGATCCTTCTCGTACGGTTCGTGTTCGCATATTCCTTGCCCTTGACCTCTTAGTGAACTACCTGAATAGGGCCTTCTACCTTGCCACTCAAGAATTGTCTCATGAGGGGGTTATCCGTTTTGTCTAGGTCATGAACGGTTCCTTCCCATTGCATCTTGCCACGATACAGCAGCAAAATCCGGTCTGCGGTATGGCGAATTGTACTTTCTTGATGGGTAACGACTGCATAGGTTCCACAGCCTCCTTGGTTGCACTGAAGCTGCCGGATTAAATTTTCAATCACCGTTGATGCAATGGGGTCTAGCCCTGCTGTGGGCTCATCGTAGAGCAAAACTGCTGGGGCATCGTTGGGACGCTCAGGGTTCGCCATAATTGCCCGCGCAAAACTGACTCGCTTCCGCATCCCTCCCGATAATTCAGCCGGATAGCGATCGCTAATTCCACCTAGCCCCACCATTTCTAATTTCTGCTCTACTAATTCTCGAATCTTGGACTGGGGCAGTCTGGAATGCTGATAGAGCAAAAATCCGACATTTTCTTCTACGGTCAAGGAGTCGAATAGAGCTGCCTGCTGAAATACCATGCCAATGGCAATGGGGTCTTCTGCATCTTCAATTAATCCGGTTCTACGCTGCCCCTTAATGTAGATCTCTCCAGCATCAGGGGCCAACAAGCCAGCAATTAAGCGCAGGATAGTCGATTTACCCGTACCTGAAGGGCCAATAATGGCTACAGCCTCGCCGGGATAAATCACTAAGTCTGCTTCGTCTAAAACCACATGATCGCCAAAGGCTTTAGAGACACCTTTTAACTCAATTAACGGCTCAGGCATGGCAATGTGAATTAGAATCTTCTCAGAAAGTTTAACGATTCTATAACGATCCTAAATGATCTATCGAGCCAAAAGGGGCAATTGGGGTGGCGTTCTAGAGGAATAGCGTTTGCAGCTTCAGTCTAGATTGCCAGGGGAATATCTTCAAAGCTCAGCTTGGAGACTTTTCAATCCTAAGCTTGGACTTGAATCTGGATAGGCATCTCCCTATAGTCTTCAGAAGCAGCAACCAAGCTGCAAGGATTTATGGATATTCAGAAAATTCAGGGGGATCTGGAAAATTGTAAATTATTAATTTTGATTAAGCTGAGAGGAGGTTTGAAAAGTTTCCGACTGTGCCCTGGATGCCTGCTATCGTGATCGCTTGCAAGACCTGTATCCACTTTTGCCATCTTTCCTGGGATGGAATGGGATGGGGTGCATCTTAAATTAACGCTATGCTCCCCTTTTTAAATTCCGGCTTCCGGCAATTATGACCATTTATTCATTTATTCAAGCACTCCATATTTTGACTCAACACCCGCGCCAGCGACCTAAACGGACATCCCGTGCCTCTATTCATCCTCGCAGTCGAGGCTCTAGTACAGCCGTACGACGACCGGATAGTAAGCATTTTCAATGGTTTAAGTGGTTGGCTCCAGGTTTGCTAATCAAGCGCTGGTTATTTTTGAGCGCAGCGGGCTTTTTTCTCACGGGCTTAGGTCTAGCTGTGTGGATTGGCTTAACTCCTATTTTTCGCCTGAGTCAGTTTGTCAGCGATCTGTTAGAAAAAGTAACATTTATTCTTCCAAAACATATTAGTGGCCCCTTGGTGCTTGTGGCAGGGCTGCTCTTGATTTTATGGGGGCAAAGTCGATCCCTTGGATCGATTACCCAAGTGCTGATGCCAGAGGGAGACGATGAGTTGATTGATGTGCTCCTAGCCCATCGTCGTCTCCATCGCGGCCCTAAAATCGTAGCCATTGGCGGCGGTACTGGGCTTTCTACCTTACTCAGAGGTCTTAAGACTTATAGTGCTAATATTACGGCAATTGTGACGGTTGCCGATGATGGCGGGTCTTCCGGGCGGCTGCGGCGAGAAATTGGAGTTTTACCGCCTGGGGACATTCGCAATTGTCTAGCAGCCTTAGCCGATGAAGAAAAGTTGGTGACGGAACTATTTCAGTATCGGTTTCAGGCCGGGGATGGGCTAACAGGACACAGCTTTGGTAACCTGTTTTTAACGGCGATGAGTGAGGTGACCGGAGATTTGGAGCAGGCGATCGCCGCCAGTTCCCAAGTTTTAGCGGTTCGGGGACGAGTGTTACCTGCCACCCTCAGTGATGTGCGACTATGGGCTGAATTAGAGGATGGTCGCCGCATTGAAGGCGAGTCTAATATTACCGCTGCCCAGGGAAAGATTACGAAGATTGGCTGCGTTCCCGCCAATCCCCCCGCCCTACCCAAGGTGCTGCAAGCAATTCGAGAGGCAGACTACATTATTATTGGCCCCGGCAGTCTTTATACCAGCGTGATTCCGAATCTATTGGTGCCGGAAATTGGTGCAGCGATCGCCCAACGACAGGTACCCCGGATTTATGTCTGCAATATGATGACTCAAGCTGGAGAAACCGATCATTATACGGTATCGGATCATATCCGAGCGATCGATGCGGCCTGTGGGGAACGCTTATTTGATGCAGTACTCGTGCAAAAACAACCCCCTTCGCCAAAATCTATGACCCATTATGCTGAGGAAGCATCTAGCCCAGTGGTCTTAGATCGGGAAGCAGTCGTGCAACTGAAGCGACGGATTGTTCTCGCCAATGTGATGGACGAGGACCCTAAAACAGGACTGGTACGACACAACCCGAAGAAGCTAGCACGAGTTTTATGGCGTTGGTATAGCCGAGTTCAGGATTTGTAGAATTAGGTGTCAGGTGTCAGGTGTCAGGTGTCAGAGAAAATTTTGGATTTTGGATTTTGGATGCTTCGACCCTTCGACTTCGCTCAGGGCTCAGCACAGGTTTTGGATTGGGAACTTCGGTAGGGGCAATCCCCCCGTGGTTGCCCTCTTCAGGATTTTGGATTAGGGTTCCAGATTAGGTTTTTAGGATCTTGGGGTGGCTAAGATTGAATTCTGAAAATTTACCGATGGTGATTACACTCCCAGATTTCCAGGCGACCCATGCCCTTGGCTTAGCTTTGGGTCAAACCTTGGAAGCGGGTAGTACCCTGCTACTTGAAGGAGACTTGGGGAGCGGCAAAACAACTCTCGTGCAGGGAATTGGGGCTGGGTTGGGCATCCAAGAGTCAATCGAGAGTCCTACTTTTACCTTGATTAATGAGTATGTGGAGGGACGATTGCCCCTTTATCATCTCGATCTCTATCGCTTAGAATCTGCGGAGGTGGTAGATTTACACCCAGAGCTTTATTGGGAAGGCATTGAATTCCCCTTGGGAATCATGGCCATTGAGTGGCCAGATCGCTTGCCCCATAAACCTTCTAGGTATTTATGGGTTCGTTTAACAGACCTGGGAGAGCAGGGTCGTCAAGCAACTATCATCCCCATAGATGGATTTACTTGGAAGGGCGATCTTGAGAAATTAGTTAGAGAATTGTTGTCTTAAACACACCTAAAATAAATGACTGGGCTATTGTAAAGGAAGGTAAAAGGTTTCGTTCTCTCTCTCACAGTTTTTTTGTTTCTTGCGCTGAGGTATTTATGGCTAGTTATCCTGCATCTTCGTACTCTACAGACACAGAAATCTGGCACAGCCTAAAACAAGCGATCGCGGCAAGTTCTGGATTTCGACGCTGGCAGCTTGAACACAAAGCTGGGTCTAAGTTAACGACTGCAAGCCTAGATCATCAAGTCCAAGGCTATCTACGCGAAACCCTAGAAACCCTAGCTTACTAATCATCTGCCTGGAATTCCCCACAAAGGCACAAAGGACACGAAGGAGTAACTTCGTGTCCTTTGTGCCTTTGTGGTTCCTGCTCAAATTAACAAGTTCTATAGCAATTCTATCTGAATCATAAACGCCCACCCTGCGGGAAGCGAGCTACACCCCCCAACCCCCTCTCCCTGCTTGGGCTACCGTGTCTACACAACTCCTCTCAGCCCCCCAACCCCCCAATTCTGGGGCAGGGCTGATTCATTGAGCGAAATAAAATACATGAAAGCCTCATTTCTACGTTCCACTACTCGTCCTGCGGACTCCCAGTCAAACGAAGGAATCAGCTTTTCAAGGTTATTATTTTTCCAGTGAATCAGCCCTGCCCTTAAAAAGGGGGGCAGGTCTTAGAGTTGCGATCGGGATTTAGGGGATAAGAGAGCGCGATAACTCAGTAGACTAAAACACCAACCAACCATTTACCCCCCTTTTTAAGGGGGGCAGGGGGGATCTCCATACCCAGCCTCGCCACCGCAGACTTTCAGACGCTCTCTATGTCAAACCTCACTAGCACGGACTTTCATCTTCCCTACAATCCTGCATTGGTTGCCAGAGCCAGAGAACTGCGGAAACAGATGACCCCTGCTGAAAGAAAACTGTGGCATCAATACTTAAAAAACTTCCCGTTAAGAGTATTCAGACAAAGACCCATTGATCAATTCATTGTGGATTTCTATTGTCCAAGCCTAAAGCTAGTGATTGAAATTGATGGAGAGAGCCACTTTACAGAGGAAGGGCAAAATTACGATGAAGAGAGAAATCAGAAATTAGAAGGATATGGTTTGCGCGTGCTCCGGTTTACCAATCAGCAGGTTTTGAAGAGTTTTGGGAATGTGTGTGAAGTGATACATAGTTTAATCCCCCCTA
>JAYKHH010000164.1:0-5610 GCA_035285265.1 Leptolyngbyaceae cyanobacterium
CATTGGGACAATAAGTATTGGGATAATAAGTATTGGGAAAATCAGGAACGTACGATTAGTTTACTCAGTCCAGCGCGCCACCATGCTTCGTAGCGAAATAGAGCAAAGGCTAGGAAGGGTGCGAGGAAGCAGGCAACTAAGAACCAGCCAGAAACCACCGACAAATTGACATGAAAGTATTCATTAGCAAGGATGACAAAATCGTTGTCCAAAACCCCACCTTTCCCCTGTTCATACCAATCTCGCAGGTCAGCATTATGGAGTAAACCCCAGGAAAACCCGATATCTCGAAACAAGGTAAAGAAGCCCAGCATGGCATAGATGGAGCGATCGCCCGCAAACCGACAAAAATATCCGCTGGTAGATAGATACAAGCAGCCCACCATCGCTATCAACTCCATTCCATGCCCCATAAAGGTAGACAGGATTAGATTCCAATTGGTCAGCAAACAGAAGCTATAAACCCCAGCCCAGGCTCCTACAACGATTAGAAGCCGAGGATAAGATCGACACAGAAACAACAAACCGCCCAGGATCAAATAAATCAAACCGATCACCAAGCCCGACTGCCCAAACACTAAAGTGACTCCGCCCCCAAAGGCCAGATCAACCGATGGAATGGCGGGACGACCAAAGAGCCAATGGGTGACTGCATGACCTACCTCATGCACCAGAACGAGAAATCCTTGGAACAGAATTGTAAATAGAGAGATATTGGTAAAAACGATCGCGAGGATAAGCCCAGCCAGTAAGGCATTTAAACCTTCTTGTTCTACCGCACGGGGGCGCAGTCTGGCGGGTGCAGCCGTGGCTGCCTGAATGGGAGCAGGGAGTGGGGAATGATGCGAGGGAAGTTGGGAACGAGAACCTGGCTCAAATTCTTCACGCCAGTCCCCAGGATCGTTGCCGGATGCCTGCCCCTGAACAATCACCCGTTGAATCAAGGCTGAATTGAGTTTGGTTAACTCGCGATCAATGAGAACAACCGCAATATTGGGATCAGGAGACGATTCTGCTTGAAGCGTAATCTGCAGATCCCCTGCTTCCAAAGCCACCTGTGTGGTGATCTGTTTATGGGCCAAGGCATGATTCAGTACATCTGCGATCGCCCCCTCATCCCCCTGTTTTGCTAATTGACGAAGCTGGGAAATTTGTTTTTCTGATGGGGTGCGTAGTTCTGGGAGGGGCTGTAAGGTTTGGGTTAGGGAAGGTTCGGTTTCTAGCCCTACCTCCTGACTCCAGGCAGGTTTTTCGGTTCCTGTTTCCCGTCCATAGACCTTAAGAGATTGAATCAGAGGAGAATCCAAGCCCACAATAACCTGTTGCACAGTCGTAGTGACAGGGCTGACTGGCGGGACTTGAGCAGCCTCTACCAGGACTTTCAGGCAACCATCCTTTAAGTTGACTTTGACAGTGATGCCCTTGTTTGCAAAGGCTTGGTTGAGGAGAGTGGCGATCGCGCCAACCTCTCCTTGTTTTGCTAAATTCACCAGCTCCAAGGGAAGACTCCAGGGATATTGATCATCACCAAGGGATAAATTCCTAATTGGTGTCTCAAATTCCTCCTAGGCGTCAACCGCAAATTTACTTACTCTTCTGGCTGGGTTAGACAGTCAATCCAAGTTTGAATCGTCAAGATAGTTCCTGCCAGCCATTTCACATCACGCCCCTTGGTTAAACCCTGGGCATGGAAGAGGTGATCTCGAAACGTATCACTATCTTCCGTCAAGGGGGGCAGCCCGTGGGCGAGCCTATCCCGCAAAACGCTGATGCGACGCACTTGCTGTCTGAGTTGATTTCTGGAAGGAAGAGCAATTTTTTCGAGGAATTCAGCAGAATTTTGGATAATGGTGGACTTGTCAGACAGCGTAGTGCAGTCAATCAATCTGGCATCAAATTCTTCAGCTTTCTTCTTTTCAAAAAGACCCTTAATTCTGGCTTTGTGGGGATATTCCTTAAGCAGTTCAATCCAGCAATTGTCAGGAAAAACGGCATCAATCGTGTCGGCCAGTAAACCTTCTAAGTGGGCCAGTAAAGCCACCAAATAGACTCTGACAGGTAGTTTGTTGAGGTCGGAACGGGTGAGAATTTTGCGAAGGGAGTCTTGAACTAAAACCAGGCAAAACCCTTTATCCTGAAGAAGTTCCACTGCTTTTGACAGTGGGGTTTCCCCAGCAATGACATCATCTAGGGTGATTTCCCATCGATCCAAAACGCAAGACCGTTTTAGATCCACAATCGCCACATGGGTAATAGCAGTTCTGCGACCTACCTTTTCACCCCATACCTTCTGATCTCGCAACGGAATATGGGAAAACCGATGCTGATTGGCATATTCAAGAATCTCCTGATCTGTGGCCGCGATCGCCTTGATTCCCTCCACCAGGTCTATTTCACTGGCGATTAACTCGCAGGTCAAGGAACGTTCCAGATTGACCATGGTTTGGTGAAACAGATTACTCATTGCGTCCTACTTTCCACAGTCCACCTTAATTTAGATTATGATGGACGATGTTAGACCAAGTTAAAGGAATAATCATGGCTCGACAACTCAAACGTTGGGAGTCACCCCGCAAAGAAGGGCGAAACTCCAAAGGAAAAGGCGGATCGGCTCGTCAACGACAGCGCAAGAAGCAATTTCAAGTGCTGCGGAACCAACTCAAAGCTCAAAGCGACCATCAATCACAACAAAATCAATCATCCAAAAAGGGAGGGAACCATGAGTTTCCTCCCTTTTGCTTTGTGGACTCTTGTATAGCTGCGTAGGTTAATGTCATTTCGACGCAAGGGCTATCGAATTCACGTTAGCTTAGGAATCTGCGGATCAATCATCTACCCATGTTAGAGGGTGTTTGAAACGGGTAGTGTGAGGTCGCAGAATGCATCGTAGTCTATGCCACCAGGATGGCAACGGTAGATGGGTGGAAGCCCCATAAATGCTGATTCTATCGTGCCAATGAGAGAGCTTCTAGTCATGGAGAGGACTGTTCAAACAGGTTCTCAGCTTCATTAGAGACTAGCCACTAGTTGGATGCGCCCTGCGTCCATCTCATCCATTAGTAACTCAAGGGCTTCATAATCTACATCTGAGATATGCCCTAGGCGAGTTAACTCGTAGTTAATTTCGTTTTCAATATCGGGAGTCAATTGCTTAATAAAGAGGGCCTTTTCAACAAGTTGACGAATCGGATCGGTTGCATTCATGGCAATTTAAAAACTGTACACTGAGGTTTTGATTCAAAGGTGCATTCCAAACGATGAGAGGGAAACAATAAATGGGAAACAACAAACGGGAAACAAACATAACGTGATTTTAATTACGACTCTGATCTATCAGGTAAGTTCCTAAAATAGGCTTGTAGAGTCATTGCAGCTTGCCTGTAAGATACCATTGAATCTTTCATGAATCAAGCTTGTCTTCACACCTGTGGTGTTGCCAGGACTACAGTCGCTGTTTCCGTATCTCTCTGGAATCCCTGAAGAATCCGGCATTGCGCCACCATCCCTAAAAACCTTTCAAGACTGATGAAACTATGTCTGCTTCTGAATTTGTGATCCGACCTGCCTCAATTCCTGTTGACCAAATTCGTTACGATGGGCAAGGCTTAGTGCCTGCAATCATTCAGGATTATCTAGATGGCACCGTGTTAATGATGGCTTGGATGAATCGAGAGTCCTTACAAAAGACCCTAGAGACCGGAGAAACTTGGTTTTGGAGTCGATCGCGGGCTGAATTATGGCACAAAGGTGCAACCTCTGGACATTTACAAAGGGTGCGATCGCTGCGCTATGACTGCGATCAAGATGCGCTCTTAATTGGCGTTGAACAGATGGGCGAGATAGCCTGTCACACTGGAGAACGCAGTTGCTTTCATCGCGTGGATGGACAGGTGGCCTTGCCGCCTGCAGATACGCTGTCCCAAGTTTTCGAGGTGATCTGCGATCGCCGAGACCATCCCAACCCTGAATCCTACACCTGCAAGCTATTCAATGGGGGTGACAACAAGATCCTCAAGAAAATTGGGGAAGAGGCCGTAGAAGTGGTCATGGCTTGTAAAGATCAGGATCCAGAGGCGATCGCAGGAGAAGTTGCTGACCTGCTCTACCATACTTTAGTTGCCTTAGCTTATCACCAGGTCGATCTCAAAGCCGTCTATCGCAAGCTCCAAGAACGCCGTCGATAATCCCTCCCTAAGCTATAACAATCCCAAAGACTTTCCTACACCAAGGGTAAGAGAATTTCCTATCCATTGCCGAGAATAGATTCAGCCTTTAAGCTGGATTTCACAGATGAGCAATTTTGTATTGGTCAGGATTCAGGTATCTACTGGCGGATGACTGATCCACCGGAAAAGGGGGCCGAAGCCCCGGACTGGTTTTATGTTCCCAATGTACCTCCCACTTTTAACGGTGAGATGCGCCGCTCCTATGTGATGTGGCAAGAATTCATTGCTCCTCTAATTGTTTTAGAATTCGTCTCCGGAGATGGGTCGGAAGAGCGAGACAAGACCCCTTGAACTGGCAAGTTTTGGGTGTACGAACAGGTGATTCGGCCTGCATTCTATGGGATTTATGAAGTCCGTAAGGCCAGTGTTGAGGTTTATCATTTAATTGAAGGACACTATGAGCTTCTACCCATTAATGAAAGAGGGCGTTATACCATTGCTCCCCTATCTATTGAGATAGGAATTTGGCAAGGACATTTTTTGAAGGCGACACTTCCCTGGCTTCGTTGCTGGGATAGCCAGGGTAACCGGTTGCTCACAGGCGAAGAAAGAGCTGATTAAGAGAGTCAACGGGCTGATCAAGAGAGTCAACGGGCTGAACGATTAGCTGCTCGATTGCAAGCCCTAGGCATTGATCCAGATCAGGTCTAATACTTGTATGCTCTAATTGCACGTGCACTTTATCACTCTAGTCTGCCCAAGTCAAGGCTCTGCAAGCATTACAGCCTACGGATCTGTTACAGTGAAGTCACCCCACTCCCTGATGGCAACCGCTATGGTTAACCTGCCTGACCTCACCCATCGCCTGCTTCCCACGGCGGAGGACTTGCCCTGCTCCGATGAAACCCCCGTGGATAATCAGCTTCAAAATGACCTTCCGAATCTTCTGCTCAGTCTCTTAGGTTACATTTGGGCGGATCGGCAAGATTGGTATTTTGGGGTGGATATGGGAATCTACTATGACCCCGACCAACCGGCCATTGTCCCTGATGGATTTCTGGCGGTAGGGGTCAACCGAGACACAGGGGAACGGGGCCGACTCAGTTATGTATTATGGGCCGAACCCGTGGCACCCATTCTTGCCTTGGAAGTGATCTCCGAACGCTATAACGGCGAATATGAAGCCAAGCGGGAAGACTATCAAACCCTGGGGATTTTATACTACGCAATTTATAACCCCTTCAGTGGCCGCAGAGGCAAGCATCGCCACCGCCACCGCTTAGAAATCTATAAGCTCACAGCAGGGCAGTACGAATTACTGCCCACAGAAAAGAAGCCCCTTTGGTTGCCAGAGATTGGCTTAGGCTTGGGCTATGAGGAAGGAGAGCATATCGGGTGGCAACGCGAGTGGCTCTATTGGTATTCCCCAGACGGCCATCGCTAC
>JAYKHH010000165.1:0-5000 GCA_035285265.1 Leptolyngbyaceae cyanobacterium
CACGGCCATGGTTTCCCCCATCGCTCGACCAATGGCAAGGACGGTGGCCCCTAGGATGCCAGAGGCTCCCGCAGGCAATAACACTCGAAAAATGGTTTCCCAACGAGTAGCTCCTACCCCATAGGCCGCTTCCCGAAGACCGCTATCTCTCAGGGATCTAAACACCTGGCGGGAGAGAACGGCGATGGTGGGCAAGATCATAATGGCCAAGATTACCCCAGCGGGCAAAATGCCGGGGCCAGTGGGATAGGTGCTGAAGATGGGGAGCCAACCGAAATTTTCATGGAGCCAGACCCCCACGACTTGCAAAATGGGAATCAACACAAAGATGCCCCATAGCCCATACACCACACTGGGAACTGCTGCAAGTAGCTCTACCAAGAAGGTCAGCACGGTTCGCACTGGATTAGGTAAAAAGTCCTCACTCAAGAAAATGGCTACCCCAATTCCCACGGGCCAAGCTAGGAGCAAGGCAATCAAAGACGTAATTAACGTGCCATAGATCAGCGGCAGTGCCCCATATTGATCGGTGACTGGGTTCCAAACGTCCGTAATTAGAAATTGCCATCCAAATCTCCGAATCGCAGGATAGGCTTCAATGCCAATTTGCACCGATAGCCAAATCAGTAACCCTAAGATGGCGATCGCACACACACGGGCCACCCACACAAATCCAAAGTCTAGACCTTGGGCAAAGCCTAGGCTCTTTTGCATGGCTCGACGTAAATCATTAGTCAATGCATTCACAATTGACCTCCTGAGGGAAGGGAGCGATCGCGGCGATCAGGATGGCTCTGGATTGAAGGCGATCGCCGACGGTCTACTTACCAATTGCCTGGACTTCTGGAATGACCCTGCTAGTAATATTGTCGGGCAGCGGCACGTAACCCAAAGGTTCCGCGAGTTTCTGTCCCTCCGTCAATGACCACTGAATCACATCCTTTAACGCAGCTAGCTTTTGAGGATCGTTGTACCCCTTTCGGTACACCAGGAGCCAGGTGAGTCCGACAATGGGATAGGCATTCACTCCGGTCGGATCAGGCTCAAAGGCTCGAAAATTTTCGGGAAGTTTAATTTGTGCTAGGGCGCTAGCACTGGTTTGGGGAGAAGGTTCTACATAATTACCTTCCCGATTTTCCAGGGCCGCCGTAGGGATTTTGTTTTCTCTAGCGTAGCTATATTCAATATACCCAATCGCCCCCGGAGTCTGCTGAATTTGAGCAGTCACTCCTTCATTCCCTTTGGCTCCCACCCCGGTTGGCCACTTAACAGCGGTACCCACCCCCACCTTTTCTTTCCATTGTGGACTAATGGCACTGAGATGGTTGGTAAACAGAAAAGTTGTGCCACTGCCATCGGAACGATGCACGACCGTAATTGGGAGATCGGGCAACTTCGCATCGGGGTTAAGCTTAGCAATTCTAGGGTCATCCCATGTCTTAATTTTTCCTAGAAATATATCGGCGTAGATCTCTCGCGAGAGTCGAATCGGAGCTTGAACCCCAGGTAGGTTATAGGCAAGAACGACCCCACCCGCCGTCATGGGAACCATCAAAACACCTCGGTCAACCTTAGCAATTTGCTCGTCAGTCATGGCTGCATCACTCGCGCCAAAATCTACGGTGCCATCGGTAAACTGCTTAATACCCCCACCACTACCAATCGATTGATAGCTAACCTGTACATTTGGGTTGCGCTTGTTATATTCAAAAAACCATCGTTGGTAAAGAGGCGCAGGAAAAGATGCCCCGGCCCCTGTAAGTTGCACAGTCCCCCCTCCCGGCGCTGGGGTAGCACCGGGAGAGGCGGTAGACGGAGGCGAAGTATTAGTACCAGTCAGGAATCCAGGAGTTCCAGATTGACAAGCAACGATGCTGGCGGATACCCCGCTGGCAAGGGCTAGAAAGCAAAAAGCTCGTCGGGTGGTACGAGTGCCTAATAGCATTAGAATCCTCGTAGAGTGTCTCAACGATATGGAAATGACAAACTCTCAACGGTTAAATGTTTTCGTAGAGTTTGTCCTCATTCAAGGTAACGAGGGTTCCTTTTTGCTTCATACCTCTTAAGGCTGAATCAGGGGTCTGTTAAGCGTCAGTTCGACGCAAGGGCTATCGAATTTACGCCAGTCAAAAGTTTTTGTGGTTTAAAAATCTACGAAGATTTTGCCAGGGAACTACTCTGGAGGAAACAGGCTGGGACAGACGGCTCTAAATTGTCTTCCAGTTAAGGGTCTTTTGGTTTGAATACACTGGGCCTGCTGAATTCTGATGGTCGCGTAATAATCTCCGGGACTTTCTGTTAAGGCTTGTTGGTAGTGAGCGATCGCCTGCTGATAATCCCCTCCAAAGTAAGCTGCATCTGCCTTTTGGATCAGCGCCACATACTTAGGAGCAGACTGCTGTAAGTTTTGGAGTCTTTCCCGCAAGAGGTTTTCCACGGCCTGATTGACTGTCACATCATTGGGTTGCGCTTGCTCAGCCCGACCATAGTTCAACAGCGCCGTTCTCAAGTCACCTTTCTGTCTAGCCTCCTCAGCCAGCTTAATCCAGCGTTGGTAGGCATCCTCAGCTTGGGTAGAACCACTCTGAAGCCCCAAACTTACAACCCATAACAAACTCACAAGGCAACCCATCCGTATCTGCTTCTTCATACCCTGCAACTCACCTGCACCTTAAGTTAGAAGTTGGATCAGGTACAGTCTGTGATTTCCAATGTCTCAATGATTACTTGTGACAGGCAATCTGGAAAAAATCAGCCGTTCCTCAATTCCAATACCTGCATCAGGGAAGCAAATCGGGAATTTTTAAGCTGAAAACATCTTAATCACGGACTAACTGCTGTACCAATTGCGCTAGCTTGTGGGCTGCTCCAGG
This sequence comes from Leptolyngbyaceae cyanobacterium, assembly GCA_035285265.1. GTDB lineage: Bacteria > Cyanobacteriota > Cyanobacteriia > JARCMD01 > JARCMD01 > JAYKHH01. Next base: position 2,874 of record JAYKHH010000165.1, read on the forward strand.
TTGCCCCCGCACCTGACGGAGTTTTTCTTGCATTTGCTGCAGTTTTTCTGGATGATCGAGCAAATCCAGCATCAAGTCTGCCACTGCTGATGGTTGGAGTTTCCCAACTAATTCCGGCACAATTTGCTCCTGTGCCCAAATGTTAGGCCATGCCAGTAGCCCAATGCGTCGCAACGCTAACCCGTTGATCACCTTGGCAAAGCTAGAGCCTACTCCTGGCAGGTTAGCTAGTAAACCGGGCAATCCATCCCACGCTCGCATTGCATCTAACTGTTGAGTTGGCAAGATCACCACCATTGGCACTGCCAAAGCCCCTAATTCAGCAGTATTGGCCCCAATCGTGGTCAGGCAAAGACTGCACTGGGAGAGTTGTTCGTAGGCGGGAAATTGGGTATGCAACTCCACTTGTAAACCGGATGCAGTTTTTAAGTAAGGTGCAGTATTAGGATTTGATACAACTAATTCAGCCGCAACACCACCCACCAGGGGCAGAACTGGATTTTGCTGAGGATCGGCAAAGTTCGCTAGGGCAGGGAGATCTACCGGTGGTGCAACCACACTGACGAAGCGGGTTTGGGGACGAACTCGGTGAATTTGCTCCGCGATCGCCAGCATAAACGGCACACCAATGGCTAATTTGTGGGGTTTTGAGCCAGGGAGCAGACCAACCAAATCAATTTTGGATACTTCGGCTTCGCTCAGTACAGGTTTTGGATTTTGGATTTTGGATTGTTCTGGATCTCCTGCGCTTCCTTGCGCCTCTACCATTAGATCGCCTACTACTGTGACCTTGTGGGCGTACTTTTGGGGGATGCGATCGCCCACCTTGGAATTCATGACGCCAAAGCGATCAATCCATGAATGCCAACGGGCTTCCCATTCGGCATAAATTACCGTGCGGTAGCCGAGGCGCTTAGCAATTACCACGGTAAAGAACTGATCACCGCCTAAAAAAAGCACCACGCCACGATCTCGCCAATCCCAGTTATTTGCGGTCTTACCCCAGAGAAGAAACGGAAAGAAATGTTCGGCCCCTTGGACTCGATCTACTTCCGGATAGGCTTGAGCGATCGCAGCTTCTTTGCCACTGGCATTGGAGCAGGGAGATAGAACGACAGAGATCCGCGCCTGAGTGCGATCTTCGCCCAATTGCGATCGCAAGGCTTTCACCACGGGTTTCACCCAGGTCATTAGCTCTCCAGGCCCATTAGATAGAATCAAAATGTCAACTGGCTGCACGAATTAGGCTCCTTCGTTCCATACTTGATTTTATGTGAATTAGGAACGCCAATTGGATGGGCGCTTCGCGTTACCCTCCCATAATCCCGGTTGAACTACTATTATTTTTGATACCTAACCTATTTGCCCCTTGACGAGTATGACAGATCTGATAGTTGCAGCTAAAAACGGAGATGCATCTACCCTACAAGCATTGCTAACTCAAAACATGGATATGAATGCCAAAGATGATCAAGGATTGACTGCCTTAATCATTGCTGCAGAGGCAGGTCATACAGAAATCATCCAAGCGCTGTTGGCCCAGGGAGCCGATGTCAATCTCCCCGATCCAGATGGTTGGACGGCCTTGATGAGTGCAGCATCGGCAGGACATACCCCAATTGTGCAAGTTCTACTAGATCAAGGCGCAGAAATTAATGCGGCCACTGAGTTTGGCTTAACCGCTTTAATGGGTGCGGCAGCTAAAGGACACGGGGAAGTTGTCAAACTTTTGCTAGCGCAGGGGGCTGACCGTAAAGCCAAGGACAAGAACAATTGGACAGCTTTAATTTGGGCTGCCGAGGAAAATCAGACTGAGGTTTTGCAACTACTCAAACAGAGCTAAGAGGGTGTTTGAAAAGGTATTGTTTGTCCTATTCATCACCTTTAGATCCCCCCTAGCCCCCCTTCCCTGCGGGAAGGGGGGCCGGGGGAGATCTCTGGCGTTTTACTACCCATCACTAGACTTTTCAAACACCCTTTAAGGGGAACATAAAACTGATACCTTCATTTATCACCTCCCACCCCCTCGACTCCGAGACAGTGCCCCTCATCGTTCAGGCGGGACGTTCTCGCTGGAATTTGGAGGGCGATAGCCCTTCAAAAACCTCCAACTACGTAAGTCATCCC
>JAYKHH010000166.1:0-4481 GCA_035285265.1 Leptolyngbyaceae cyanobacterium
TCCTGAGTGTCGAAGGGGGTGTTAGGTGGGCCAAAGATTTTAGATATTCAGGAATGCCCTCGATGAGGGTCAGCCCATTTTCGTTCAACGCCCCATAAAAAAGAGCGATCGCAAAAGCACTACTGCACACTTGCGATTGCTCTTTTTGGAATATTTAAATAAAAATTTTGCTTACCGCATTCTGACTTGACGGGAAGCTAGTTTCTCAAAATCAGCTTGCGTTTGTTGGAGTAATTGTTCGCGGCTATCTCCCCCATGGGTCAGTGAAGGAACTAATTTGCGAACTTGCAGCGCCATGTGTAGTTGTAGGTGAGCTACATACTCGCTGAAATCTTCATTAGCAGGGCTGTTAAGCGACTGATTTGACTGTAATTCCAAGGTGTTCTCCCCTGAGGCTTCACTTGATCAATAGACCACTCATGAAATTATCATGCACCGTATCAATCTCTTCAAGCTCTGCAATGAACTGTAACAGCAAGTCCAAATTCAGTTCTTCAGGAGGAATTAGTCCCTGAAGGGACGACAGCAGCATAGAGCATCAAGTCAATGCACCACGTCTTTCAGGGTGTATCGGATGCTGTTGCTGGCTTTTCGAGGGTTTTTCACCCCAGTTATTGCCCGATGGACTTGCTTTAAATTAAGTACTTCTATTGGCTTAACCATGAGATTGCTTGTCTAATCCAAGCTTCCGGTTCGGAGTTTTTAGATAAGGCGCTACTTTTACCCACTGCTTGCAAAGCTTGGCTGATTTCATGATTGGTATACCCCAAGGCAAGCAGAGTCATTTCCACATCTTCCTGAATGGCTAGGGTGGGGGCGGCGGAAGGGGTGGTGCTCAGCCCCACCTGTTGTCGCCACTCGGATAATTTGGCCTTCAGTTCTAGGGCAATCCGTTCTGCGGTTTTGCTAACCACACCTGGAGTTCTGGTCAAAAACTTGGTGTTGCCCGCTACGATCGCCTGCACTAAGTCTTGAATCCCTAAAGTGTCTAAAAGGGCGATCGCCAATTGTGCCCCCACCCCTGTCACCGACGTTAACTGACGAAACAAATCTCGTTCTGCGATCGTGGCAAAGCCAAACAACACCATCTGATCTTCTCGAACTTGCAGATGGGTAAAAACCTGCAGTAATTCCCCATTGCTAGGTAGCTGCTGACTCAGCCGTGGCACCACCTGCACGTCGTATCCCACTTGATTCACGTCTAGGGTTAAAATCACCCGATTGCCACTGGTTTTTTGAATGCCAGCCACAGTTCCTTTGAGATAGCCGATCATATAATTGGATGCTAGGGTTGAGCTACTGTTGGGACTTTAATCATGAGTGTTGCCATCCGATTTCTACCCAATGATGTCATAGTCCAGGCAGAACCAGGAGAATCTCTTTTAGCAGTGGCTGAACGAGTTGGTGTCTCGATTCCCACAGGATGTTTGATGGGTTCATGTCATGCCTGTGAGGTAGATATTCAGGAAATTGGAGAAGTCCGTGCCTGCATTACAGCAGTTCCCGCTGGGCACACGCATTTAACTGTGAATATTTTTGTAGATCCGACCTGGTAAGTGCAGACCCTCACCACGGTAGGACATCCACAGGGGAGCAATTACGGAGGGCAACCACTGGGGATTGCCCCGACCGGAAAGCAGGTTGACTGGGGGTGGATTTAGCTCCACCGATCTCTGGGACCCAGTCAGGAACTGTTAAAGTTCCGAGATAACCTTAGCTAAAGCAAAGTCTTTTTCAGTTAATCCCCCAGCATCGTGGGTAGTTAAGACAACTTTGACCTTGCTGTAGGAAATCTCGATATCTGGATGATGCCCTGCTGCTTCCGCAGGTTCCACCAAACTATTGACAAAGGCGATCGCTTCTAGAAAATCTTTAAATTTTCGGGTTACTTCTAAATGCTTATCAACGACTGTCCAACCCGTCAGTTGGGCAGCTTGGGTCTGGATCTCAGCATCACTGAGTAAGGAAGCCATAGGAACCGTCCAATGGATGTTTTTGGGTTTTTAGCTTGTGGGCTTTTAACTGAGCGTTTAAAAAACTATCCGCTCTCACTAGAAGGTTAGATGAGCAAAGTCATTCAACCTAGGGAGTGAGAGCGGTGTAGCGGGTCTTCAGATTAGAACCAGACTGCCAGAAGGAACTCTAAGTGAGTCCAGGTAAACAAGTTACCAGTCTGCTTTTCAGCAATCGGACTGACTGTTAGAGAACAGCCCCGGCACACAGTCGGCTAACTCCAATCTGATGACCCAGGCATTTACTACTATCTTGCATGGGCATCACCTCCTTGAACCCTGAGCGGATTAAATCTCAGAAAGGACAAAAATAGAGTTGGGTAGGTTTGACCTACTTGCCCTTAAGGTAGCATATCAAGATTGATTTATGCGGACTGATGCCTCTAAAACGCCCTAACTTGAGAAAAGTCTTCTCCTCTCCTTCTGTCTTAATTCAGCGAAAAGAAGTTTGGACATTGACAGCTCAAGGATGGGGACTAGTGCTGCTCAGTTGCGTTGCAAGTCTGATTTTCATTGCGAGTCAGACTTATCCATTTCTGGCGGTCAATGCTGCCATTCCGGCCAAGGTTTTGGTGGTTGAGGGATGGCTACCCGATTATGCCCTGGAGCAGGCGATCGCAGAATTCAATGCAGGACAGTACCAGAAATTAATCACAACGGGTATTCCCTTAGAGCGGGGATATTACTTATCTCGATACAAGACTCTGGCAGAATTGGGCGCATCAACCTTGATTGCCCTTGGCTTTGATCCTGACCAGTTGGTAGCAGTTCCGGCCCCTTATGTGGAGCGATATCGGACGGGAACTTCGGCGATCTCGGTTAAGAAGTGGTTAATGGCTTCTCGGTCAACGGTCAAGTCTATAAACCTATTCACCTTGGGAACCCATGCTCGCAGAAGTTGGCTAACGTTTCAGCGGGTGATGGCTCCCGAAATCGCTGTCGGTGTGATCACAGTCCGACCCCAGGAATACGATCCGGGTCACTGGTGGAAATCGAGTGCTGGAGTCAAAGCTGTTTTGACTGAAGTAATTTCCTTTATCTATACCTATTTTGTCGAGTAGCAAGGCAGAGCACACCTGAATTGTGCGTCCCTCAGGTAGCCTAAACACCGAAGGCAATTTACAGGGAAAAACCTAGCAACCGTTGAACTTGCTGGCAGGGAAGCAGCGCCCCTACAGCAACATTTTAGTTTAATGAAGTTTAAGAATACCCGACGCATGACACCTGAGACCCCAAGCTTCAAGCAATATTAGGGGGTACCTGCTTGACTAAACTTTGTTTTAGTTGGGTCTGAATCAAATCTTGCAGTTCTTGACGACGGATTTCTGTACCCTTGACGGTGTCACCAGGGGTTTCAAAGAAAATGGTGCTGTCAATCGTCTCCATAGCCGTCATTTGAAACAAAATATGAGTCACAGGCACGGGCAGGGCAATGACTTGGGGATCTTTGAGCGATTGGGGGCCTGCAGTTACATCTTTCAGGGTTGGAAACGCATAGATGACTCGTTTTTCAACTTGGGGTTGTGCCCGATTACTCAGCGTGGTTAATACCCAACTTTGATCTAAGGTTTGAAGAATGTAATACTGCAAATGCTTGAGTTGTTGAGCCAGTAAGGTGAGGGCAGGGGCGATCGCAGTCACGATTTTGGGAGTCGTCCCATCTTGGGGGGCATTCTTAATCAATACTTGAATTTGTTGATCTAAGTCCATGGTTAGCAAGAAGGGGCTTGACATCAAACTCAGTCTAAATCTTCTGCAGGGGTGTGGGGGTGATTCTCCTCAAATCAAGGGTATCTTGGGTTCATCGGTAGGGGGCAACCATGGGGGCAGAGAGTGAGAATCACGTTGAAGCAATATTGCAATTGCTGTTCACTGAACTGAAACAAGCAACTCAAGCTTCTGCAAAGAATTGCCAGACGGTCGCAGAGCACCTCAATCAAGAAGTCCAACGCATTTGTTTGGAAAGTCAGCGAATTCAAGCCTCTGGGGCGATCGCAGATTGGGCTGTAACCTTAGCTCGACATCGTTTGACTCAGTGCCTCGACTATTACAAACTGGGCTCCCGCAAAGGGCGGGTGGAACTGCACAGCACCCTCAGTGCCATCGTCTATCGCTATCTTGCTAATCCTCAAGGGCAATCCAGTTATCAAGCTCGATTAGTCTTGATTGAAGATTTCTTGCAGGGTTTTTATATCGAGTCCTTAAATGCCTTTCGACGGGAAACGCAATTACCCAGCACCTATAGTCCGCGATCGCTTCTGGATTTAGCAGAGTACATGGCATTTACAGAGCGCTATGCGAAGCGACGGATTCCTTTGCCGGGTCGTCGGAATCAGCAGTTGATTGTCTTACGAGCACAAGCCTTTTCCCGGCAACAACCTGTGGATCTGTTAGTCGATATTCAGCAAATGGCGATTGGTGCATCTCTGGAGCCAGATCTGCTGAGGAGTCCGGCTTCTCTGCAACAGA
>JAYKHH010000167.1:0-3230 GCA_035285265.1 Leptolyngbyaceae cyanobacterium
GCCTCTTCTTATTGAGCCTTCGCACCAGCTTCCTAGAAACATTTTTGGTTCCCATCGTTGCAGTTACCCTGGGGTTTTTCGTCAACGGTGTGAGGGTGGCCTTAATGGCCTGGTTAGTCTCTTATTCCAGTCATAGCAATTTTGAATACTGGCATAGCGGCAGTGGGGCCCAAATCTTTGCCCTCATCTCTTATTTAGGGTTTGGAGGGTTTTGCCACTGGTTAGTGCAGCGTCGGGGCACTCCCAATCCTCCACTTCAGGCATCCGTCAAATGAGTCAGGGGTGGCCGCAATGGCGAGGCTTTGTGTTGGGGGTAACCTGCAGCAGTATCTTACTCGTGTTAGCCAGGGTTACCTTTGCCCCCAGTTTGGGCACGTCTAGTCCCTATGAGTTCCCGGATACTGTCCCCTTGCCCCATTGGCAATTCCAAGGCAGTTCCGCCTTATCCCTACCCACCCGACTCAACAATGATGGAACTCCGGTGCCGTGGTTCGGGCAACAGTATCGCTATCAGCAACCGCAAACGACCTTAACCATCGACATGTATTACCTGCCTACTTCGCTGGGAAACATGCAGAACGACCTCCAAGGCACCTCGCCCCTCTTCGCGGAAAATACATCGCCTCCTTGGATGAAAGCCCGCCAAGGCACCACCGGGTTTTATGGGCTATTTCACACACCCGACCAAGCTTACTTGACGGCTTGCATCAATCCACGGGGGGCGAGTACGGTGACGGCAGACCAGTTTGTCCACAACCGCAATACCCATGACCTCCAGATTCAACGGTGGTTTCCCGTCTTAATTGGTCTCGAAGACCTCCGAGATTGGCGATGTCTCTGGGCTCAATTATCTATTTCGTTAAAGGGGACGACCGCAGTTCAAGCTGACCAACTCCTAGAAACCGCTTGGCAGGACTGGTATCTATGGTGGCAGGGGCGGTTTCCCAAGCCTTAAATTGGGTGTCCTTCAATGAACCCTTGAGACTTCTGGCAGCCGGTCAAGTTCTGCCAAATGGTCGAATAATTCTGGCGAGCGGTGCGAGTATCGTTTTCTCATCATCCAATGCTGAGAACGATGAACCTCCCAATCTGGGAACGCGCCCCATAAAGCTGGCAAGCGGTATTGAGCCAAGGCGCTCAAACTAGTAGTCTGCTAAGCAGTTTTTGCAGGGTCTCCGACCCTGCAAAAACCTAAAAATTGGTTCTTTTGGATGGGAGCAACTGAGCAAAGTTCCTGTAGTGAACTACTAGTAGAGCCCTAGCGCAGTCGCTCGGTCTTTCCCAACGTACTATCCATCGCCACTCTCAAGACCCAAAAACCCTCCAGCATCAGCCATGATCCGACTCACGAGGGAGTATCAATCTTAACCATGAATGCTCTCTGGTAGCCTTTCAGACAGGTCAGCAGTTTAGTCCGTCATCATACCGATCCGAACGACCGATGAAACACGCTAAATTCAGGAAACTGTGGGACTCCATACATTCCAGTTTCTGGTTTGTGCCTACCCTGATGGTGGGGCTAGCAATCTGGCTCGCGTTTATCACCATTGGAATAGACCAAAGGCGAGAAACTGACATCATTGCAGATCTAGGTTGGGCTTATTCTTTAGGCCCTCAGGGTTCCCGTGCCATTCTCTCCGCGATCGCTGGTTCTATGGTCACTGTGGCCACCACCGCTTTTTCCATTACCATTGTTGCCCTTCAGCTTGCATCTTCCCAATTTGGGCCACGCTTGCTGCGTAACTTCATTCAAGACACCGGCAACCAAGTGGTACTGGGAACCTTCATTTCTACCTTTGTCTATAGTTTGATGGTGTTGCGAACGATCGATGGGGTAGCACAAAATGAGTTTGTCCCCCACCTAGCCGTCACCTTCGGAATTGGCTTAGCGATCGCCAGCATTGGCGTCTTGATTTACTTTATTCATCATTCCGCCTCATCCATTCAGGTTGATCAGATTATTAGGCGAGTCGGCCATGATCTGAATGATGCAATCGAACGGCTCTTTCCTGAACGGATTGGACGCAGCCCCTCCAAGCAGAATCAAAAACAGGGCCTAGCAGAGATACCTGCCGACTTTGACCAAGTTGCGTGTTCCATTAAAGCCGTTACGAGTGGCTATATTCAAGCCATTGATGATCAGCAACTCATGCAGATAGTCACCCAAAAGAACTTGGTCTTGCGAATCCAGCAACGCCCTGGTTGCTTTGTAGTTCGCGGCAGTGAACTGGTGCAGGTCATGCCCTGCGACAGGGTAACTAAGCAGCTTGCAACCCAGATCAATGATGCCTTTGTATTTGGTTCGCAACGCACAGAGCATCAGGATGTTCAGTTTTCGCTCAACCAGTTGGTTGAGATTGCAGTCCGCGCTCTTTCTCCAGGGGTGAATGATCCCTTTACTGCAATCCGCTGCATTGACCAACTGAGTGCAGCCCTTTGTGATTTGGCCCAACGCGAAATTCCCTCGCCCTACCGCTACGACGACCACAATCAGCTTCGCATCATTGCTGAACCGATCTCGTTTGCAGAGGTGATGGATACCGCCTTCAATCCAATTCGACAGTATGGACAGTCCAGTGTCGCTGTCATCATGCGATTGCTAGAAGCGATCGCCCTCATTGCGCCCTTTACTCACCGGCCCTTAGACCGAATTGCACTGCGGCGACATGCTGAAATGATTGAGCGGGGTAGCCAAGCAGGAGTACCGGAGGTATGCGATCGCCAAGATATTCAAGAACGATATTTAGCTGCCATGAAAGCGATCGCACCAGCGATCGAAGAGTCAGCTGATCCTTAGCAACGCAAGTTTAGGAAAGCGTTATCCCTGTTACCCCGTCACCGACAGACACCGCCATCGCTCCGGCGCTGGTTTCCCGAATAACGCCAGCGTCAACCGCTCCGCCAAAGCCATCGCCTTGGGATAATTATCCTCCTGGTAATCACAGGTGTGAATATCAATCGTGACCCGGCCCTGTTCTGGCCAGAAATGTAAAGCCACATGGGACTCCTCCAATAGGACGATTGCACTCACCCCCTGGGGCTGAAACTGAAACGAGAGTTTTCCCAAGGGGCGTAACCTGGCCGCCTGGACAGCATCCTGCAGAACTTGCAAAAACTCCGCCTCCTGCCAGGTTAAAACCTCCGCCCGCACTGGCAGCACTGCCAGCAAATGGTGAGATGTAATCGCACCCTCAAACTCCATAAATCCGTTTCCCATCCCCCGGTAGCAG
>JAYKHH010000168.1:0-3051 GCA_035285265.1 Leptolyngbyaceae cyanobacterium
GCCTCCTAAAAACCCTTTCGTCGAACTCCTCAGAAAACGTTCTCCTAGAAACCTGGGTCGAGCCAGAAATGGGAACGTTTTCTTTCGCCCTTCCCGCAGGTGCGCCGACCTTGGAGACTGACGTTAAGTTTGGGGGTGAGGCGAGAGGTTGGGTTACCCTAGTGAATCCCGCTCTTCTGAAGCAATTGGCCCACAATGATTTAAGTGAATGTACTCAAGCTCCTCATCCTATTATGTAGTTACCATTAAGACGAACAATAACTACTATCAGTGAATGTCGCACGCAAATACACTAAAGTCTTTCAACTCAGCGTTATTGCGCTCTAGGATCAGGACTGATACCGTCGGAGATTTGAGTAAACTGTTGCTCTAGAAATTCACGCTTTCCCTAATCCAGCCCTAAAAGGGACTTAGATCCGAATTTCCAGGTAAGAAAATCTAAGTTTATTAATAGAGAAATTTGGGTGGGTCAGTGATAAAAGCATCTACCTATTAGCACTGAATATTGGATCTACAGCGTTTTATCGAATCTTTATGAATTGGTGGCAGCTATTGCCTGATTTGAGCAGTTCTGAACTTGGGCTAACTTGCTTGCTCTTGATACCTAGCCAGTCATAATCCAGAGGTCTATATATTGTGCAGATAGTTAAACACAAGTATCCCCTTATGCCTCCCAGTTCAGGTTCTCCGCCTGAGACCCTGTACGCTGGTGCTCCTATTGCCCTTGAATCCTTGCTAGTTCTAGCAGAGTTGGCCCATGAACTCACGCTGGCAAGCAATTTAGAGATGTTGCAGCAGATCTTAAGCCGCAGATTGCATTGGATCCTTGATTTTGACTGCTGTACCCTTGCTGTTTGTGCTGAGGTAGGTGATACTCACTATCTACTTTTTGAGATCTCTAGTCCCCGTAGCGCTAAGCAGATTCTCACCCAGAAAATTCCCCTCAGCCATGGTTGGGCTGGAAACGTTCTCTTGGAATCTAAGCCCTATTTTGTAGACGATCTGGAGGATCTTCCACCCTCCATACTCCGACCCATCAATGCCCATTTGGGGATCTCTGCCCATACCCGTTCGATGATGCTGCTACCTTTACGGAGTGGGAAGCGCACCATGGGTAGCCTGAATTTCAGCTCTAGCCGAGGGGGAGCTTACTTTACCAAATGGCGAAATTTGGCAAGTTTACTGGCTTCCCCGGTGGCAGGACAATTGGGAGCCATTCTGAACCAAATGCAGTGTCAGCGTGCGGATGCATTGCGTCAACAAGTTGAGCAAACTATGGCGCGGGTACAAGTGGCTGAGGCTTCTAAGCAAGTCTTGGAAGATCAAGTGGAGGGCTATGCTCGTCAATTACGTCAGACGCTGGATTTTGAAGCCATGCTTAAGCGTATTAGAGAGCAGGTGCGTGACAATTTGGACGAAAACCAAATTTTACAAGCTGTAGTCCAAGAACTGACGTTAGTACTAGACAAGAAGGGCTGTGCTATTGCCTTGTGTGACCAGGATTTAGTCAGTTCCCGAATCTGCTATCAGTACACCCATCCCAATCAGCAGGAAACTTCTTGCAGTTTGTTAGAGATCGCTCAGCCAGTCACGCTAGAAAATTTTCCAGAAGGGTACCAACAACTAACTCAAAATCAATCGTTTCAGTTTTGTGCGATCGCCCTCCCTTTAATCCGCAGCCCAGTCGCCATCTTGCTGTGTCCCATCTTTGACCATCAAGGACTGCTAGGACATCTTTGGGTATTCAGCTCCCAGGAGAGCGTCTTTGAAACGCTAGAAATGGAGTTGGTACAACAGGTTGCTAGTCAGTGTGCGATCGCCATTCGCCAAGCCCAACTTTACCAAGCAGCTCAAGCGCAGGAGCAGGAGTTAGAAAAACTCAATCAATTGAAGGATGACTTTTTAAGCACCATTTCCCATGAATTGCGAACGCCCGTCTCGAACATGAAGTTGGCAATTCAGACTCTGCAAATAGCCCCAACGCCAGAAAGACTGGAACGATATCTCAAAATTCTGCAACGGGAGTGCGCCCGCGAGATTGAACTAATCAACAACCTTTTAGACTTACAACGGTTGGAAGCTTTAAGCTATCCGACTTTTATCGATGAGGCTGTGAACTTAGAAGAGTGGTTCCCTCATTTTATGGAGCCATTCAGGGCCGACATCCAAGCGAAGGAGCAAACATTACAGGTTAATTTCCCGACCGATCTTCCTGTTTTGGTTTTAAGCCGTACCAACCTGGAACGGGTACTAACAGAGCTACTTAACAATGCTTGTAAATATACGGTGGTGGGTGGCACAATCTGCATCAAGGCTGACTACACATCCTACACCTCAGTCCCAGCCTCAAGGTTGAAACCCTTACTGACCTTTTCAGTTAGTAACGAAGCGGAAATTCCAGCTACAGAATTGCCTTATATTTTTGAGAAATTTTATCGAGTTCCGAATGAAAACCCCTGGAAACAAGCTGGGACAGGTCTGGGACTTGCTTTAGTGAAGAAGTTAGTAGATCAATTCCAAGGGGAGATTCAAGTGGAAAGTCAGAAAGGCTGGACTACATTTACGCTCAGAATGCCTGTTCCAGATTGGGGTGTGAGACGAAAGCAGGAAGATTGCACTCCACACAACCCTCCCAAAAACCCGATAAAAACCTACAACAAGACAATTGATCTAGACAATTGATCTAACCGTCCTGCATCATCCAGACCAAGAAACTGAGGATGTGCTCCACGGGAGGTAGGGGATAGACAGATAGGTCAATAGTAACCGTTTGCCGTTCGAGTTTGAGGAATTGCCATTGAATCCCGTTGCTGACACTGCCATAGATCACTGGAATGGATCGTTCCTGTACCTGATTAAAGCGTTGGGCAGCAACCATCTCAGCCATACACTGGCCAAGTCCCATTTTTAGATCTGTTTTTTTTGCCTCGATAATAACCACGGTAGGAGCTTCGATTTCTAACACCTCAGTCGAGCGAGTTAGGAGAAAGTCACAAATGCCGTTGAGTCCGATCGCTTCTTCAACCGTAAAATCTTCACCGGAGAAGAGGC
>JAYKHH010000169.1:0-6014 GCA_035285265.1 Leptolyngbyaceae cyanobacterium
CTTTTCTGAGTCAGAGGTGCAAAATTCCCTGACTATTCGACGGCGAATGCAGTTACCCGAAAACTATGCAGAGCATCTCGAATCGCCTATGGTGCGCCAGCATCAGACCCCCGATGGCGAAGTCACCGATGTGTTTGTGCCCTTGGTGCATGAGAATCAATCCTTAGGGGTACTAGCGATTGGCATTAATCCCAATCCCACCGTAGTGACTTCCTCTAACCTGACGCGAGATGTCACGATCGCAGTCTTCGTTTCCATCTGGGTCATGGTCATTCTAGGAGCAGTTTTTAATGCCCTAACCATTACTAAGCCGATTAAAGAACTTTTGGTAGGAGTCAAAAATATTGCTGCAGGGAACTTTAAGCAGCGCATTGACTTGCCCTTAGAAGGGGAGCTAGGAGAGCTGATCCTGAGTTTTAATGAGATGGCAGAGCGGCTAGCCAGCTATGAAGAACAAAACATTGAGGAATTGACGGCTGAAAAAGCCAAACTAGAAACCTTGGTTTCCACGATCGCCGATGGGGCCGTTTTACTCGATACAAATTTGCAGATTGTCTTGGTGAACCCGACAGCCCGCCGCATCTTTGGTTGGGAAGGACAAGACTTGATTGGCACCAATCTCCTCCATCAATTGCCAGCATCCGTGCAAGCAGAGTTAACGCAACCCCTCTATCAACTCGTAGCTGATATAACGCCCAAAACTACCCTGCGTGAAGGTGCAGAGTTTCGTCTAACACTCAGCGATCCCACGAACCGCACGGTCAGGATTCTCCTCACCACCGTCTTAGATCAATACCGGGAAAGTATTAAAGGCATTGCTATGACGGTACAGGATATCACTCGTGAAGTGGAGTTGAATGAAGCCAAAAGCCAATTCATCAGCAACGTCTCCCACGAATTACGAACCCCACTCTTTAATATCAAATCTTTTATCGAAACCCTTTATGAATATGGCGAAGACCTCAGTGAAGCCGATCGACGAGATTTCCTACAAACGGCGAATCATGAAACCGATCGCTTAACTCGGCTAGTCAATGATGTTCTGGACTTATCCAAGCTAGAGTCTTGCAAACGCTATCATTTTGAGGCCGTAGACCTAATTCCACCCGTAGAGCAAACCCTAAGAACCTATCAATTAAATGCTAAAGACAAGGGGATTGAACTGAGCTATGAAATTGCAGATAATCTGCCGACCGTTTTAGGTCACTATGATTTATTGCTGCAAGTATTTGCCAACCTAGTGGGCAATTCGCTCAAATTCAGTGAGTCCGGTGGCCGGGTTGTAATTCGAGCCTACCAGTTAGAGAACCCCTCCTTCGTACGGGTTGAAATTTCAGATACAGGAATTGGCATTGATCCCGAAGATCAGATCGCCATTTTCGATCGCTTCTTCCGAGTCGAAAACCGCGTTCATACCCTAGAGGGCACTGGTTTGGGGCTGTCAATTGTCAGAAATATTATTGAGAAGCATCATAGCCGCGTCCATCTGGTGAGCGAGGTTGGCATCGGCACCACTGTCTGGTTTGATTTGTCAGTCTTTAGCGATAGTCACACCGCTCCAGACATGCTACCTATTGTCAGTGCCCTACCCAGTATGAACATCTCTTCCGTCGGGGTTGGCCTATTTTAAGTGTCCGTTGCCAAGGCAAGATGCCTGCATTAGCAACGGTCACGATCTATAGTAGGTCAGGCAATCTGTCTGACACCTGGAACCTGGAGCCTGACACCTAATTACGAACTCAGCGCAATCAAAAAGCTGATCACTCCTAAGCCAATTAAAGCTAACCAGACAGTATGGCGCTTTGCCCAAGAGATTGCGGTGGAATAGAGACTCTGGTTAGTTTTATGATTTGAACGATCGCTAAATTGGGTGATATTGCGATCGCTATACAGCATACATTCCCTAGCATGGGGACGCTGGGGATAGGTACAGGTATCGTCCTCATGGTAGGTGCAGGTCAAACAGAGGGGATCTACACCAGTTGCCCGATGTAAGGGCATTCCAGGATGACCATAGGCTTTGAGAGTTGTGCGGCAGTAAGGGCAGACTACCGCTTGGGGATCAATAGTTTGATGACAATGGGGACAATCAGACATAGCTTATGCAGGGAACTTACGGACTTGATATCCACCTTCTTCTGTGAGTTGATAGGGAACTCCAACTTGTTGATCAAACTGTTGTTCGATCTGCTGTAACTGATCTGCTGGAATCGCCTTCCACTGCTCCTGCGACTGCCAACGAATCACCATAATTACCTCGCTAGGCTCTACGGGGTTAATCCAAACCTCCTTCCCTAAAAATCCAGGAAAATTAGCGAGAGCCTTAGTCCAGATCTCAGCATCCTTCTGGATGTACTGTTCTCGATCTTCAGGAGCAACTTTAACTTTGAGCCATTCGATTACCATGCTGTCAGCCAAGTAGGTCATCAAAAAGTTAGTCTTATAGTTGAAATTATAAGAGTGTCCCCTCAGAACTGAGATGCCTGAAGTAATAAAGACCCCTGATCCCCAATCCCCAGTCGTGAAGAAAGTTGGGGTAATTGGAGGAGGGCAACTCGCCTGGATGATGGCAGATGCCGCCAAGAAATTAGGGATTGAGTTGGTTGTGCAGACTCCGGAACCCACTGATCCCGCTGTGGCGATCGCCGCCCACACGGTTGTAGCCCCCATTGATGATCCGGTTGCGACCGATTATCTGGCTCAACAGGCTGATGTAATAACCTTTGAAAATGAGTTTGTTAACCTAGAAGCTCTTACACCCTTGGCGAAACAAGGGGTCTGCTTTCAGCCCAGCCTAAAGACCCTAGAACCGCTATTAGACAAATACTATCAGCGTTGCTACCTCAAGGAGTTGGGGCTACCCACGCCTCAATTTATCGCCCTAGACCATCCCTCACAATTGGCTCAATTAGGATTTCCGGTTGTTTTGAAAGTCCGACGACACGGGTATGACGGTCAAGGCACCTTTATCCTCAAAAGTCAGGCAGAACTAGAGGCAACCTGGCAACGCCTAGGGCACACCCCTGTACTTCTGGAAGAATTTGTTCCTTTTGATAGAGAGTTAGCGGTGATTGCGGCTCGGTCTATCACGGGTGAAGTTGTGGTGTATCCAGTTACTGAAACCCAACAGGAAGATCAAGTGTGTCGGAGAGTCCTAGCCCCTGCTGCTTTAGACTCACGGGTGGTGACAGAGGTGGGTGCGATCGCCCACACCCTTCTCAATGGCTTAAATGCAGTCGGTGTATTTGGAATTGAGTTATTCCTGACCCTTGAGGGGAAGATTCTAGTCAACGAAATATCACCCCGCACTCACAACTCAGGGCATTTCACCCTAGATGCCTGTGAAACCTCCCAATTTGAACAACAGTTGCGGGCTGTTTGCCATATCCCGCTAGGTAGTACAGCATTGAAGACCATCCCAGGAGTCGGGCAATGTTACGGCGCTGTGATGATTAATCTCTTGGGTTATGAAGACTCAGCAAGTAATTATGCTGCTAAACGGCAACAGCTTGCTCAAATTCCCCAGGCCCACCTCTACTGGTATGGCAAAACTCGTTCCCGTCCAGGACGTAAGTTGGGGCATGTGACTGTTCTATTGGTGGATCAGGATGCCAGATCTCAAACCCTAACCCCTGCGAATTATGAGCGGATGCAACATCTCATCGAGACCGTGGAATCTATTTGGTACGAGTGAATTTTGGATTTTGGATTTTGGATTTTGGATTTTGGATTGGGAAGATCGAAGATTTTCTAACTGTAGGGGCGCAGCATCCGGCAACTAGGCTTGCTTCCTTGACTAGAAGGTTGACCCGGATGCTACGCTCTGCCCGGACTCCTTCCTCTCACCCATCTTCCAATTCAGAAATTGGCATCTGAAGATGGCTTAGGGGTAATGGCTTTTCTAGGGTTACTAGAGGTGTATCCTCAACTTGATCCGGTGGCAGTTCTACCTGCTGAGGCAGATGTGCATAAAGCCATCCAGCGAATAGTCTGGTCATTTGGGGCATCAATAGATAGGTCATGACTGGAATAGCGATCCCAGTCACAACTAGCGATCGCAGCACCGTAGGCAAGGAATTCAGGACACTCCCCAAGCCTAGGGAAATCAGGCTGATTAAGGGAAAAACGGCCATCCAGGTAACAAGAGCCATCTTGTAACGAGGCGGTGGAGAAATGGTGGCTTGCCCCGGCAGCGTAAACCAGGTTTCTAATCCAGTTAGCACCTGGATCTGGGGAGGGCTTTGGGTTAGCGCTTCTGCTTGAGCAAACCACCTTTGGCGTTCCTCTGACTGTTCCCAATGCCTGAGGTTGCTGATCCGATCAAACTTGAAGATGATTCGGTATTCGGGGTCATCCGCACTTGCTGGGCGAAAAATATTGATACCCAAAGCCCCCTCAAACTTCATGCAGGCAGCAGAAACACTCGCCAGAAATTCTTCAAACTCCGCTTCTCGTCCCGGCTTCACCCGCCGGGATACAACTACGGTGACCGATGGGTCAGGATTTGCGTCTAGTGCTCCAGTCATTGCTATTTGCCGGGTGAATCATCATTAACAATTCAATTTAATTATGAGTGAGCTTCCGGTTTGAGGCACAGAACTCGTGAATCTGAAAGCTAGGGAAGTTTTCGGATCTAGACATCGGATCTAGACAAATGTTGTGCCTGATACTTTAGGTTTGACAAAGCTTCAGCTATTGTTTGGGAATTAGGTTAGCATCAGGTCATCAGTCTTAAATTATTTTGGGCAACTTAGAATGTATGCATCCCACTCCCCAAAGCCTGTGGCTTAAAAGGGTATAATTCTTAAGAAAATCTAAAGTTTAGTCTGCGGAGTGGTAACGGAGTGGTGATAGGAGGAGAAGCATGTTTTTAAGGCTTGCAGAACAACATAGACGGTTTGTCCAAGACTTGGTAATGAATCTCCAGGCTCTAGCAATTGTGCTAGAAGGACGAGGCTACCTCGCCTCCTGCTACACCTGTGGCGGACAGATGAATAGCGCCTCCTTTATGGTGAGCCTGGGAAATGACCACCTGATCCGGTTTCTGGTGTCGGATTACGGCATTACCTGGACTGAAATGCGTGACGATCGCGAATTAATGAAGCTAGAAGGTGCTGAGGCCATTAGCCAACTTCAGGAACTTGCCAATCTGGTCAAATATAAAATTCAGCCTATGGAGTTCCGCCCGACTCTCACTGGAAAGGCTTAAGGTTTTTCAGCATCGGTACCTTTTCTAGGCACCCTGCAGCAACCCATTATTCTTGGGCAGGTCATTTCCAAGGAGCATCGGTCTTCGTCGTTTTAGTTCTAGAAATCGCCTAGGGTTGGCGATGGACTAAGGTGGCTGTCGCCTGATCAGTAGGCACCATGAGAATTTCACTGAGATTAACATGGGCAGGACGAGTTACACAGAAGAGGATCACATCTGCTACATCTGCGGGGGTGAGCGGCGTGAGTCCTTGGTAAACGCCTTTGGCCCTGGCAGTATCTCCATGAAATCGGACGACACTAAACTCTGTCTCCACCAAGCCCGGATCAACGGATGTAATGCGGATGGGGGTTCCGAGTAAATCTTGTTTTAGCCCTTCCGTGATGGCTCGCACGGCAGCTTTGGTGGCACAGTAAACGTGGCCTTTGGGATAGGTTTGATGTCCTGCAATTGATCCCAGATTCACGACATGACCCCGACCTCGGCTGATCATTCCTGGCAGTAGAAACCGGGTGACGTAGAGTAACCCCTTCAGGTTGGTGTCGATCATTTCTTCCCAATCTTCAATACCGCTGTCTTGGAAGGGATCTAAGCCCCGACTCAATCCTGCATTATTGATGAGAATTTCGATATCAGCCCACTCGGTCGGCAGAGATTCTAACGTGGATTCGACGGTGGGGCGATCTCGCACATCCATCTGCAAGCAATGTACGGGGACTGCATAGGCTTGCTGGAGTTCCTCAACCACTTGCTCTAGGCGCTCTAATCTGCGCGCTGCTAAAATTAACCTTGCCCCCGCCTGAGC
>JAYKHH010000170.1:0-2709 GCA_035285265.1 Leptolyngbyaceae cyanobacterium
ACCATAATCATGGGTACCCCATGACGTTCCCACCAGCGACGCAATGAATACATACAAGAGTGATTTCCCTACAGATGGCGAGAGCGATCGCTAAAGACCCGTCCGAGTTGCTTAAAGTTCTCTAGAACTCTACCCGTTCCTAATACAACACAACTCAGGGGATCAGCAGCTACATGAGTCACTATACCTGTTTCGTGACTAATCAGGGTATCAAGTCCCTTCAATAAAGCACCGCCGCCCGCTAGCATAATCCCGCGATCGATAATATCTGCAGCCAATTCTGGTGGGGTACGCTCCAGAGTCCGCTTCACGGCTTCAATAATCACGGAAAGCGGTTCTGACATACTTTCCCGAATTTCCGGCCCTTTAATGATCACCGTTCGAGGTAACCCAGAGAGGAGGTGTAGCCCCCGCACTTCCAGCGTCATTTCATCGGTCTGGGTAGTCGGATAGGCAGATCCCACTTGAATCTTAATTTCCTCGGCAGTCCGTTCCCCAATTACCAGGTTATGAACTTTCTTCATGTACTGGATAATGGCTTCACTCAGTTCATCACCTGCAACTCGAACGGATTCACTCAGTACAATGCCTTGCAAACTGAGCACTGCGACTTCAGTAGTGCCGCCTCCAATATCAATAATCATGTTGCCCGTAGGCTCAGCAACCGGAAGCCCTGCGCCAATAGCGGCAGCAACTGGCTCATCAATCAAGAAAACTTCCCTAGCTCCTGCCTGGGATGCGGCCTCCATAACCGCCCGCCGTTCGACTCCGGTCACACCACTCGGAATCCCAATGACGATTTTGGGCGAAACCAGAGTCCGACCTTCATGGACTCTGCGAATAAAATGCTTGAGCATGATTTCTGCCGTGTCGAAGTCAGCAATCACGCCGTCGCGCAAGGGTCGCAGGGCAATGATACTACCAGGGCAACGTCCTAGCATTTTCTTGGCATCTTCACCCACTGCCAACGCCACTTTCTCATTTAGATCCATGGCAACCACAGAGGGTTCTTGGAGAACAATGCCTTTACCGGATACGTAAACTAGTGTGTTAGCGGTACCTAGATCGATACCCATATCGCGGGAAAGTGAAAAACGACTAAATAAGCCCACTAGCTTTTACGCCCCTAATAAGTGCTGAAGTAAATTGGTGTACTGTAACGACATTGTAACGATAGTGGATTTTATTATGTTTTTTGTCGTCAGTCTAGCTAACTGAAAAGATTTTTTAGATTCAGTCAAGACGCAATGAAAAAATTCAATTATAATTTACAAGATGAAATCCTGATGTTGACCCAAAACGTTAAGCCTGTAATAGCTTTATTCCTAAGCTTACCAGTTTGTCATCTCAGAGCTTGATGTAATCCTCATTCTTATCCATGGGCTCCTGAAGGCAAGATCCGAATTTGTACGGATTTTCAGAAGGGGTCAGATCCAACCGTCCGAGATTTAAGCTATTCTATAGACAGTACATAAGTACCAATACCAACTATGAGTCTTAATGTTGTTACCCTCGTGGGTCGTGTCGGTGGAGACCCTGACGTTAAATACTTTGAATCCGGTAGCGTCGTTTGTAATCTAACCCTGGCAGTGAATCGTAGATCGCGGGATGAGCAACCCGATTGGTTTAATTTGGAATTGTGGGACAAGACGGCGGAAGTAGCTGCCAACTACGTCCGTAAAGGTAAGCAGATTGCTGTCACAGGTACACTAAAGTTGGATCAGTGGCAGGATCGAAACACAGGCGTAACTCGCTCCAAACCCGTGATTCGAGTCGCTCAGATGGAACTGCTGGGTTCTAAGCAAGATACAGAAGCCAGTGGTGGTGGCAGAGACGAGGAATTCTAAAGCGATCGCCTTTATCCAAAATAATTGACCGTTGTAGGGGCAACCCCTTGTGGGTATCCTCAATCTATCGGGCACCCACAAGGGGTTGCCCCTACGACTGGTATGTGATTAAACCGCAAGTCCCTTAAGTAAAATAGCTCCGATTCTGCCCCTGAAGTACAATACAGGCATCTTTGTGTGAGATGCACCCATGTCCGATCGCGAAACCCTCCAATGCCAGCTTGATGACTTTCGTGCCGCAGGGCAAAACCTGCAACTTGAGCCATTGGTGACGCAAAAGGCATTGGCACAGTTTGGGGTGGAATATCAAACGGAATTGGTGGATGAGCTAGAGCAAGCCGTTGAAGATTGCAATGGGCAGGATAACAAGCTGATTTTTACGGGGCATCGGGGCTGTGGCAAGTCTACGCTGCTGGCAGAGTTAGGCTTCCGGTTAACGGAGACGGAGCGTTATTTTGTGGTGATGTTTTCCATTGCCGATACGATTGAAAACTCTGCTGTTGATCACGTCAATATCCTGTTTTCTATCGCGGTGCAATTATTGGAATTGTCAGAACGGCGAGCCGTAAAGCTCAAGCCGGGACTCAAGAAGGAACTCTATGGCTGGCTAGGCAAGCATACCAAAACTGAATCTAAGGAAGTAGAAGCAGCGATTGAAACGAGTGCAGAAGCCAGCGTGGAAGGCGGGTTGCCAGGGATTTTAAAGTTTTTGGCTCAAATTAAATCTCTCCTCAAGATCAATTCGGTGATTCGGAACGAGATCACGACAGAGTTTGCCCGCAAAATCTCGGACTTGGTAGCACGGATTAATGAAATTCAGACCTACATTGAAACTGCCACAGGGCAGACGGTGTTGGTGATT
>JAYKHH010000171.1:0-3397 GCA_035285265.1 Leptolyngbyaceae cyanobacterium
CCTAACCCCACCACAGGGTGGTACGCCATCGTTGCTGAAAACGAGGTTATGAACCTTTCCATGTCTATTGAAGATGCCTTTAAGGTGATCATCTCTGGAGGGATTGTCAGTCCTAGTAATTCCCCGATACCTGCTAGTCCTAGTAATGCAGTGCCCCTAGCTTTGAGTGTGAGTAGCGATCGCAAGCTAGAACAACCCATCGGTGACCCCAAATGGCAAGTTTTGTCTCAGTTACCGTTAGATGAGGATGGTTAGTAGCAGAATTACAATCCTAATATCCGTACGTGAAATTGATTTCACAATCCTCAACTTAACCCAGGCTCCTGACTAGCTCACGGTGGCGTTCAACGATAGCAAGTAACTTTTGCAGTAGTCGTTCACCCAAGGAACTTTGCTGGGTTACCTCTAGCCAGATGAACCAATTTTCGGGGTTTTGAAGGGTTGGGAACCCTTCAAAATTTGCTTGGCAGACTAGTAGTACCACAATCTCTAAACTGCTTGTTACAACACGGTTATTAGGCCGCTAGAACCTAACGGGATGAACAACACTGCAAACTTGTTGATCGCTTGAGTATTATCCAATACTTTCACGGTGCCAATCTTTTCGGTTCAGGCGATAAACAAAGCAGTCATCGTCACCGAAGCATCGGCGCTCGATAAATTGAAAGCCGAGACGTTCATAGAAGCGGTGGGCGCGGATATTGCTGGCCAGCGGATCAATGAGTACAGCCATCACAGTTGGATCGGCAAAACATCGGGCAATCGCAAGCTGCATCATTTTTGTTCCATAACCTTTACCCAAATCGCTCTCTTCTCCAATCCAAATGTCAATGGCACGCAGATCTGCCGTGACATCGCCCCAATAGTGGCTCTCCTCACGCACCGGATCGATAATCTGGATAAACCCGATGGGACGACCCTCAATTTCAGCAATTAATTGCTCCCTCCAATCGTGGGTACGATCCAGTTCCACCTCCCACCCCCAGTCATCATTGGGATCTGAGGCCACTACATGGGGCTGCTCATCCCAGTGGCGCAGCAGATCTAAATCAGCGGAGGTAGCGGAGCGCAGATTCATTGTTACGAGAAGGAGTGATGAGAAGGATGTGGAAACCAATCCCTGCTGATTTAACTTGACTAAGTCTTGCACTAACCGAGATGGAAAAACGCTCACTTTGCGAGGAATCTGCAAATCACATAATTCTGGTCAGATCTCCCACAGCAAAGCTTATCGTTGCGTTAAATTTTTCTCGCACATCATGAAAAGATGGCGGAGGAGTCCCAGAACCAGATTCATCTCACCGATCGCATAGGGGGGACTTTCATACACTTCACCTGTCGGGGTTAATTTATAAAACTGCCAGGTCGCACCATTGGTAATAATCCCCAAAATATCAATATTGCGGTTGGTTTGACGATTTTGCCATTGGCACGCTTGCATTTCAACAAGGCATTGAGCTAAACCTTGTTCAAAGTCATCTTTTTTGGCTTCAATAATGCAGAGGAGGGGTGTATCTAAGAAACGCTTGCGTTCTGCAATCAGATAATCTACATATCCAGCCAAAACATCACTCTCTAGCTGTGCGCCTTTCCAAATCTTGAGGTGCTGCGTTGAGGAAATAGCTTCTTCACAAATAGCATCAATTAAAAGTTTTTTGGACTCTTCGTAGTTCTGAAGGTCGAATAATTGTTCTAATCGCTCTAAACGCTCTTGGAAGAATGAACTGGGCTGCAAGGGTGGCGCTTCTAGTTTCCAGGGAATTAGATCAGTCAGGTTCAATTGTCTGAACGCATCGGCATAACTAAAGCTGGAAAAGTTTTTCTTTTTAGCCTTTGAAAGTTTGGATGACGCTTTACTCATCTTCAGGAATCGCTCCAAAATCTCAGATCTCTTCCCCAATCCTAGTTCAGGTTGCCCATCATCCATTCAGCCTTTGCGCTCAGCTACCTCATTGTAAGATAGGCTTCGGCTTTGCTCAGCCACCGAGGCTCTGCTGGCTGAGCAAAGCCGAAGCCATAACCCAACAGCCGCTCCACAGTTTAATTACGCCTACCTACTTACCCCTATTTTTGTAGTTTATTTAAGGATAACGATCGCCATCTTTTCTCACTCCCAACTTTCGAGATCGTTGAGCCAGTGACGGAGCCATACAGAGAGTTGTTCGCGTCGGGTTTCAAAGCTGGCGGCAATCCAGATAAAGGCAATCCCCACTATCAACCCTACCAGCCACTTAATCAAGGGGTAGGCAAAGCTCAAAATTACCAGTTGATAGAAAGCGATCGCGACAAAGGTAACGGTACCTACGTAGAGAAATGCCCGCATCCGTAACCCTAGGCCGATAAAAATTGCCACAATGCCGAGGATTCCTGGCAAAATTCCGGTTTGATGGTGGAAGAGCAAAGCCGCCCCACCGACAATCGCCAATCCCCCCATCCGGACAAAATGACGTAGGGATTTACGCTCAGGTGGATAGCAGGCTGGCTCAATCCAACTCAAGCTCAGGATTGAGAGTCCAACCAAACTGGCGATCGCAAAGGGGGTTAATCCACCTACTTGCCCCAGTAAACGGGCGATCGCTCCATCAACCAACAACACACTGAGATACATCCAGCGGGGTTGTTGCCCCAATCGAGTCAGAAAATAGTAGAACCCTGCTACTACCAGCAAACTAATGGCATTGCTAGGCGCAATGCTGCCCCCACTCATCCAGGGAAACAGCACCGTGGCCATGGGCATCACACTAGATGTGTATTGCCAGGGCCGAGGTGACCAACCCCAGGTTTGCCAGGGTAG
Organism: Leptolyngbyaceae cyanobacterium; assembly: GCA_035285265.1. Classification (GTDB taxonomy): domain Bacteria; phylum Cyanobacteriota; class Cyanobacteriia; order JARCMD01; family JARCMD01; genus JAYKHH01. Next base: position 2,795 of record JAYKHH010000171.1, read on the forward strand.
AAATTGGATGGAGGTTGCTGCCAGGGCTGCGATCGCGCCAGACCAAGGAGCCATAACTCCAAAGCTGAGAGTGCCAAAGGTAGTAGCTGCATAGGCTGCGATCGCAGATCCTTCTAATAGCCCTAAATAGACCCAGCCTTCACCCAGAGTTTGGTCAGCGGCATGACGCCCTTGCATAATGGCGTAGCGAGTTAGGAAGGCTCCAGCCCCCAGCCCCACCAGTTGATTTGCCTGTACCGGATAGATTAACGCCCCCACGAGGAGGGCACTCCCCAAACCCCAATGCAAATGAGCAATCCAACACCAAGTCTCTCGATTGAGCAGAAAATAGCTGGACAACCAAGGAGTCAGAATCCGATAGGCATAAACCAGGGTAGCTCCCAGGGCTGCCAGAGCCAACAGTTGATCGCCTCTTACCAAATCCTGAACTTGATAAAACAGCAGTTCATAGGCTGAGACTGTAATCCCCGCCACAGCCAGATAAATCAGCGGTTTGAATCCTGCTCGCCGTCGCCCTACTCCCAGCACAATCAACACCAGTCCGAAGGTATTCAAACCCGTCCAACTACTAAAGACATTCCAGCGTAGGGCCGTGCTCAGAGC
>JAYKHH010000172.1:0-4963 GCA_035285265.1 Leptolyngbyaceae cyanobacterium
ATTATAGCGATCGCCCCTAGGGTAGACCTCAAGTTCTCAGACAGTAGGTTCCCAAAGTATGGGAGATGAGCTGGTAGGTTACTATGACCATAAACGATGAACTATGTCTCCTTACTTTCCGACTCCCTTGCTGGATACTGCGTTAGCCAAGCAACAGGCTGATCAGGAATCCACTCGGCAATTGCTGCTGAAATCTGCTTTAGATTGGTTGCAGGCTGAAGGCTTAAGTTTTGGGATTGATCGGGGTTATATCTTTGGCTCTCTGACCCAATCCGGGCGATTCACCCAAAATTCAGATGTAGATCTAGCGGTTGAAACGCTGAATCAAGGTGATCCCTTTGGCCTGATCAGTTTTCTCTCAACCCATGTGAACCGAGAGGTGGATTTAGTGCCCCTAGATCAATGCCACTTTGCTGACAAAATCCGTCAAGAGGGAATTCTATGGATAGCCTCCAACGGGCCAGACTAAAAGCCGAACTAATCGGTCAATTTCAACTGCTAGAGCAAGTGCACCAGCGATTGCAACAGCGGGTAAGTCTGGGTCTTACCACTCCTAGTCAGCTCGAAAGCGTAGCCTACCAAATTCACAATCTCTACTGTGCTGCGGAAGATTTATTAAAAATCGTAGCTAATTCTTTTGAAAACTCAATTGGGGCTGGGGGGCAGTGGCATCAGATATTGTTGCTTCGTTTAAGCCAGCCTGTCGAGAATGTCCGGCCTCCATTCCTTGCTAGTGAAACATTCAGGTTGTTAAATATACTGAGAGGGTTTCGCCACTTTGTACGCCATGCCTACGGCAGCGAAATTGAGTTGACACAGTTACAAGTGAATTTGAACTTGGCTTTAGAGTTGCCATCTCGACTGTGGCAAGATATTCAGGTGTTTTTAGATGCTTTACAGGAAGAGTAGCGACGGTTCAACCTCAATTCACGTCAGTTATGATTCTAGATAAGGCGATCGCAGAAAGTGGGTTGGAAGACAGAGAGATGGCGATCGCAGAAACTGATTTCCCCGATGACAATTTTCCCGAAACCTATCCCTTTTCCTTAGAGGAGATTCTAAATCTAGGCTCAATCAGAATGCTAGGTAGTCTGACCGGATAGGGCAAACTAAGAAAGTTGCCTCGTCGAAAAATTGCTATGGAGGTATTGCCTCAACAAGTTCTTCAACACACACGGACTGATATTCGTGCCCCTGACCGATTCAAGCTTGATCAGTGCCTGAATGGCGTATGGTACAGAGTTTTCGGATTACTGTTAAGTGACATTTCAGCACTGGCTCTGGCTTGGCAGTTTGCCGGACAACTCAATCAGTTGTATTCCCCCCTTCCGCCTAAATTAGTTTGGTGGCAGTTCCTAGGGTTACCCAGTTTATTCTGGCTCTTTGTAGCCGTTACCCTATTACTGTTTGCCCACTCTGGCCTTTATCATTCCGCCAGCCAATGGAAGAACTATATTCGTTCCGGTCAACTAGTCAGCTTTGTTTATCTAGCGTCCCTAGTTCTGGCCTATTTTTATGATCCTAAATTAGATGCTCCGCGATCGCTCTTTTTTACCGCTTGGCTGGGTAGTGTCGGGCTAGTGATCGGGTTTCGGTTGTTGGCTACCTTGATCTTGCGCCAATTTGAACAGACACAAGCCCCCGTGTCAGTTTTTTTAATCGCTCCTGCCCATCGACTTGCTCACCTAGCCCAGGTACTAAAGCAGCGATCGCACTATAAAGTCGTCGGAGCTGCCTTTGCCTCCACTGCTCACACCCCAGTCACGCTGCAAGTGATCCTAGGTTCGGGTGCCCAAGAGGTTTTAGTAGAAAATCTGCCACAAACAGAATTAGCCTCCGCTTTATACTGGCAACTGCGCCGATTTGGGATTACCCTGCGCTTGATTCCTTCCAGCCTAGAAATGCTCCACCGTCGAGGGGTACCAGAATTCTTTGCAGGGCTGCCCACCTTGAGATTAGAAGCTCCCTTTTCCTTACTCAACGGTTTAGACTATCGTTTGAAACGCTGGCTTGATATTGTCGGTGCGTTTCTGGGGCTAATTATCCTATTGCCGCTGTTCGTAGGCGTTGCGATCGCGATCAAACTGTCCTCCCCAGGGCCGGTCTTTTTCTGCCAAGAGCGCATGGGATTACACGGCAAAATCTTTCAAATGTGGAAGTTTCGCACCATGATTCCCGATGCCGAAAAATTGCAAGCGGCTCTGGAACAGGACAACGAATCTGCCGATGGCATCATGTTCAAACTCAAACATGATCCCCGTGTTACGGCCCTCGGTCACTTTCTGCGGCGATCCAGTATCGACGAACTACCCCAATTATTTAACGTCCTCTTAGGACAAATGAGCTTAGTGGGGCCCCGCCCCTTACCCCTAAGAGACGTAGCCCTCCTTGACTCCTGGCATCATATCCGCCATCAAGTATTGCCCGGCCTTACCGGATTGTGGCAAATTTCTGGGCGATCGGATATCACAGATTTTCGGGATGCGGTGCGCTTAGATCTTTATTACATCGACAATTGGTCCCTGAACCTGGATTTAGATATTTTGATTGAAACCTGTAGGATCGTCCTCTTTGGTAAAGGGGCATACTAAGGGTTCATTGCAACCTCATCTCTATGCAGCTAAACGAAAACCCGACCGTTTCTCCGCCAGAAATCTGGCAAGGTTCTTGGATTGGGTGGCTCTGCTTGACAATCCTGCTCCTATTTACCTGGCTTCCCAATAGCTACGGCTTGATGGTGAGTTGGCCGTGGATTGTCGGCTGGCAGATCAGTTTTCTAGGCTTAGGGATTTGGCTGGTGTGGATGCTCCGTCAGTTCTCTATCCCTTTTAAACTTCTAGGCTATGGGCTGGATTGGTGGGTAGGACTGACCGCAATCGCCTTACTTGTATCCACTGCCTTTGCACCGTTTCCTCACGTAGCACTCTGGAATATCTCCCTTTTCTACAGTTATGCCATTCTGCTCTACGTTTTGCGTAATTGGTTAGAACTGTCCTGGTTGACTCCCCAACGCATATGGGTTGGCTTGATCGGGATAGGCGTGCTGACGAGTATCGTTGGGTGGATTGAGTGGGGGTTCAATCATTCCCTCCATGTTCTCCGCAATCATTGGCCCCTAGGCCACCCAAACTTTGTGGCTGGGTATTTAGCGCTGATCATTCCCTTAGCGATCCCTTGGGCTTTGGCTCAGAAGGGATGGCAACGAGGATTAGGGTTAGGGGCGATCGCCATTTTATTAGTGAATCTCTATACCACCAGCTCCCGTGGAGGTTTATTGGGCGTCATCGCTGCGGGATTGGCTGCTATTTGCTTATTACTTTGGCAGCAGCGTCAAGGTCAAAAGCAAGGGCGATATCTAATGGGTGCGGCGATCGCCTTGCTAGTCACTCTCCTCATTGTGCTGAGTAATCCTAGGGTGCAACAGATGGTCAGCATTGGTGCGCCCACCTCCACGGCTCCACCCGTGCAAGTCAGGCTAGATGGAGAATCCCAGTATCGACTATTTCTCTGGCAAGCAGGCTTGAATATCTTTCAAGCACATCCACTAACGGGAGTTGGTCTGGGCAACATGTCTAGGGTCTACAACCTCTACCGTCCCGTTGAAGTCGGAGGTGGTGGGGATCATATCCAACAACTCCACAATACCCCGATCCACATTTTGGGAGAGTTGGGGCTAATCGGGTTGAGTGTTTATCTGCTGGTGCTTGGGCTTGTCAGTCGCCTGTGGTACCGCCTTTATCGACAAGTCAGCCCCGATCCCTCGGAGCGCTGGTTACTCTACGGTCTCGGTGCTAGTTTTGTAGCCTATGGAGTTTCCAGTCTCACAGATTACCAACTTGAAAATATTCCAATTAGCGGCACCTTAATCCTATTACTGGTACTGCTGATTCAACTGGCTGATCGTCAGCAACTGGCGATGCCCCTAGTGATTTCCCATCCTCACCGTCGGCTTCTCAGCATCGCAGCCATTACAGGTCTGTGCCTGAGCGGTTTACTCTGGCTACCGGGAGCTTGGGCCATGCATTTAGGCTCACGGGCTGCTCAAGAATTTGCGGCTGATAACTTTGTAGACTCCCAAGATCACTGGCAAGCAGCCGCGAATTTAGTTCCCTGGGATCCTACCTATAGCTTAATGGCAGGGCTAGATTTACTGCAAGTTACCCCTCCTACCCAAGAACCCCAGGCCAGCCAGTTTAGAGACGCACTGCTAAATCACTGGTTGAGAGCTTGGAATGCTGCTCCCTATGATGTTTGGTTTAACCAAAACCTAGGACTCCTCTATCGCACCCTAGACCCTGCCAAGGCTGAGTATTACCTAAGTCGTGCCGCTCAACTACGCCCTCGTGGGGATACTTACACTTTCTACTTACTAGGACAAGTCTATGCCCAACAACAACAGCTAGAAAAGGCGATCGCAGCCTTAGCGTTACAAAGTCTGATCGAGGCTGAATTTCTCACCCTGAACCTTTGGTCTACCCCCCAGCTTGCCAAGCTACAAGCACCTGTCTTCCAGCAAACCTTAGGGCTCTTAGACAAGCTCATGGCAGCTTTTCCCTCGACTAGCACGACCTATAATTCCATCTATGACAAGATAACCCTATTGCGGTGGTGGTATCAACAACCCCAACCCAGTCTTCAACGGGAACGCTTGCGCCCCATTACCCAAGCCCTCCTGTTAGCAGAAACATCTCCCCAAGCTGCGATCGCGACCTTAAATACAGCACTTCAGCAACAACCTCAAAACCGATCTCTATTGCTAGCACGGGCTTGGATAGATCCAGAGCAATATCTGAATACTTTTTTCACCACTGATACAACACTTAAACCAGAAGAGAAACACGGCATTCGATCTGATATTTCCAAGTATCGAGATCTCAGAACCTGGCTCCGGGCAATTCAGCAACCCCTGCCACCTGCGTATCCCAGACTGGGTTTTGCCTTCGCCTACCGCAATTGGCTGGTA
>JAYKHH010000173.1:0-3382 GCA_035285265.1 Leptolyngbyaceae cyanobacterium
CTTGGATTGGTACACACCCGCGATCGCCCGTGACGCGATCGCCCGTGAACCAATTTCTTGATAGCTGAGCCACCGGAAGATCTCCCCAAACCCAGGCAACGTTTTTTCTAATAGACCCTCAAGGGCATCATAGGTGGTATCGCGGGGTGCAATCCCAGTGCCTCCATTAAAAATCAGCGCCTCTAGATCGGGAAGCTGGCTGAGTTGCACCAATTGCGATTGAATCTGAGTTGGTTCATCGGGAATCACCCCATAGGTAACAACCCGATGTCCATTCGACTGGAGGAGTTGCTGAATCAGTTGACCACTGCGATCCGTATCCGGCGATCGCGTATCACTGACCGTCATCACCCCGCAACCTACTGCAATTCCAGGTACATCGGGGTGAGGAATCTGTGAGTCAGAAGCACTCAAGATTTTGTGAAACCCAAATCATTTTGTTCAGCATAGCGTTGCATAAACCGCATAAACCGTTCCCATTCTGCTGCCGAGTGGATTGCATACATTGCTTCCAAAGCAGAAGGCTGTCCATTCACAAACTTAGCTTTTACTTCGCGGGTACTGATTTCACCTTCTTCATCAATCATGTACATGCCCGTAATCTCTGACGTGTTTTCCATCGCCAGTGCCTTAGGGCTTTCAAAATAAAAGGTGGCAGTACCGTTGGTACCATCCTTAGAGCGGGTCAGCCGCACGTCAGGAACCGTATCTTCAGTAATGCCTTTAGAAAATTGAATTTCAGCCATGATGGTGCAATCAGTATTGATGAATAGGAACGGTCAGCTATTAGTATTTTACGCGATGTGCAACCCTTAACGGCTTCGCTTACCCACGGCAAATCCTGCTCTCAAGCAAAATCACTAATGGCTAGCAAAGTTAGCTGGATCCTGATCCCGTCGATGGTTCGTGGGCAGGGGCGGACTCTGGCGATCGCCCGCTAAAGCTGCGGTTGCCTCTAGAGCTTCCCTCAGTCGCTTAGCAGCGTAGATGGACATATCCCTAGGCACACTAATGCGATCGCGCAAATACCGCAGGGCCAGATCAGATTCAGGGGGTGGCAGACAGACTTCACCCGTCATCAGGTGGGTCAGGGCACACCGCAAAGCCTCATCCATCAATTTGTCATCAGCGGGGTTGACTCGAATAATATTGGTGCGGTGCTTGAGCACTCGTTGCAGGGCTTCAGCGCGGGAGGTTTCAGGCTCTAGGTACGTCACATCGGGCAACCCAAACCAAGGGCCGCGATCGACCCGTGCCTGATTGAGTCGCGCCTGAGGTTCACCATTTTCCCAACAGCCCCCCATCTGGGGCGGTAAATCATGGACATGGGTATGGAAGTCGCTTTGGGTACCGCGATAGGTCGGGCGGGCTTCCATCGCCTCAAACCAGGCCGCGAAGCGAGGATTTTCTTCCCGCATGGAGTAGCCTTTATAATAGTAAAGACTGGCATTCATCCGTTCGACATAGGGCGTAAAAATCACATCAGCAGTGCCGAACTGATCCAAAAAGTAGGGGCCTGGGGTGCGACCGAGGGCATCCTCGACCCTAGCCATCACTGCTTTGAATTGATCGCAACTTTGCTGCTCTTCCCTCGGAGAACGGGCTGGATAACAAAGCCAGGTACACCAGGCTCTAAATAGCAGTCGCTCCAACTGCCGGAGGAGCATCACTGTGGGATCTGTCATGCCTAGACCTAAAGGCCCAAAGACCTTTTCCAAGGCGATCAAAATATCATCGCTTTCGGTAATCATGCGACCGTCTAGCTCAATGGCCGGTAGCATCCCCGATGGCACCTTGCGTTTGTACCAGTCCTCCTTCTTCCCATAGCAGAACATCGTTACCTTGGCAATGCGGTAAGGGATCTGATTTTCCTCCAGCCATAGCCAAATCTTCTGGCAGTAGGGACACCACGCATGGTGATCGCGGTAGAGCGTCACCCGCACATCAGCTTCGCTCTGGCCAAAGAGGCGCAATCGGGATTGAGCATTGGTAGGCCCATTCACCGGATCGATTTGAAAGGTTGTGAGGGTTTCTAGTTCTGTCCAACTTAGGGGCGCGATAGTCATGGGGGTGGGTGTCATGATGGGCTTTTCAAAGGTACCGAATGATTAATGGCTCTGTTGTACAGATGCCTGAGCCACTCTGTTGATCTGACTACTGATACCTTAAGGATAAGAAGGGATCATTCATCTTAATTCTATGGCTCGGATTAATCTACTAGACACTCGCACCACGAGTTTTGGCGACTTAATCGGAAATGGCAAAATCTACCGAGTCCCACCGTTCCAGCGTGACTACTCTTGGACTGAGGAAAACTGGGAAGACCTCTGGCAGGATATTATGCTGCTCCATACCAATCCGGACTCTAGTCACTATATGGGAGCCTTGGTTCTGCAAAGTGCTGGCACTTCAGATAAGGAATTTACAATTATTGATGGGCAGCAACGATTGGCTACCCTCAGCATTATTGCCATTGCGGTGATTGCAAAGATCCAAAAACTTGTAGACCTAGAAGAAGATGCGATCGCCAACAAAGAGCGACAGGAAATTTTAAAGCGTACCTACCTCGGCGATCGAGATCCCCGTTCTCTTCGGTACTCAAGCAAACTAATTTTAAATGAAAACAATAATGACTTCTATCAAAGTAATCTAATTAACCTGAGAAGACCTCTAAATATTCGCTCTCTATCAAAATCCAATCAACTGCTCTGGCAAGCTTTTGAATATTTCTCTAGCCGCTTAGAAGAAATCAGCCCCCAGGAGATTATTCAGAGTGGAGAAAGATTAGCAAAATTTCTAACGGATACCATTGCTCAACAGTTACTTTTTATTCAGATCAACGTCGAAGATGAACTGAACGCCTATACAGTTTTTGAGACCCTGAATGCCAGATTTGTAGAATTAAGCTCAACGGACTTACTAAAAAACTATTTATTCTCGTTATTTGAAGGGCCAGATGACCTACAGGAAGCCCAGAGACAATGGAGAAGAATTGTGAATACAGTTCAGATGGAAAGGTTTCCTGAATTTCTCCGTTATTATTTGAGCCTCAAATACATCAGGGTACGCCGTGAGCGGCTCTTTAAACTGGTTCGTGACTCCGTGAGGGATATCCAGCAAGCATTTGACTTACTAGATCAGCTTGAAAACTATAGTAGTCTTTTCATTGCCCTGGCTAATTCCAATGATGAGTTCTGGCGTGACACCCCAGCAAATCGACCCTACATCCGAGAACTTGAGTTATTTAAGGTCAAGCAAGCCTATCCAACTTTGTTTGCTGCCTATGAGAAGTTTTCCCCCGATCATTTCACTCGCTTACTAAAGTTGGTTTGTGTAATTTCATTTCGTCATACCATTGTGAGTAGTCTCAATCCTAATGAAT
>JAYKHH010000174.1:0-3189 GCA_035285265.1 Leptolyngbyaceae cyanobacterium
CCTCAATCAAGTGGTATTTCGCTCTGGAGATTCGGTAGCCTCTACATCCATAGACCCCGGTACTATGACTCAAGACCAAATTCGTAAGCGCATCGAACTGTTGCTAGCAGCCGCTGAATTTCGAGGACGGGGAGTCGGAATTTTATCGGAAGGTGTCCAGTTGGGGAATGGCGGCGGTATTCCAGCCGTTACCATTACAGCCTTTATTGAGCAATTAAAGCAGTACAAGCAACCTTTAGATATAGAAGCAGTCGCAGCAGAAATGATTTATACTGCTGGCCCCTTAAAAGTTCAACTCATTGCCTCTCAGTCAGGACAAGTGGTATTTCGAGCGGGCTGAATTAGGAGATCAGGTATGCAAAGTGCAGCACTAGAAACCAGCAATGCCAACCAACCCGCAATTTTAGGCTTTGATCCCGGTCGCTCTAAGTGTGGGTTAGCAGTCATGGGTGTAGACCGACGGCTCTACTATCATCAAGTCGTGCCTACTGAACAGGTGGTGGCAATGATCCAGGAATTACGTCAACAATGGCCGATCTCCCTCATGGTGATGGGGGATCAAACAACAGCTCAAAGCTGGAAACAAAAACTCAATGCGGATTTGCCTGAGCCATTGCGGATGGTGATGGTGGATGAACGCTATAGCAGCTTGGAAGCGCGCGATCGCTACTGGCGCATGTATCCTCCTCAGGGACTGTACCGTCTGATTCCCCAAGGGATGAGAACCCCTCCTCGCCCTTTAGACGATATTGTGGCGATTCTCTTGATTGAGCGGTATTTAGAACGCTTGATTGCTTAAAGCTTGGCTCGACTTAAAGCTTGGCTCGAATTGTAAAGGAGTAATCGCCCCCTGGCTCCAACTGATAATCACATTTTTCTAAGAAACGCCCTAAGGGTTCCTGAATCAGTGCTCTACCCAAGGATGGTTCCACCGAAAGTTGTCCCCGCTTGAAGCACCACTGAAACTGCCACTCAAATTGACTGGCTCTCACCTCTCCTTCAATTTTGCCTTGTTGCCAAGACTGTCGAGTGATGCTGACATGTACCGTGGTAACCATCTTGCGTACAACCTAGCAATAGACCAAATTATAAAAGGGAGGCTCCCATTTATCCCTCTGATTCCTGATAGATTCCCATTTTCCCATTTGCTGACCTACCATGCCACCCCAAGTAAGAACGCTAATATCTGAACTAGATAGCAGCCAAGGCTTTTTATCCCACCCCATCTATCCCGATTAAGAAGACTAGTAATTGTAAGCGGAGTTCTGCCAACTCTTCCAATCAGGACATGGCACTTCCATACCCCTAGGTCGATTCATGGACATCAAGGTCTACTAATTATGCACAGCAAAACCTTGAACGGGTTGGCATGGAAACGTCTTGACCTTCAATTTTGTCAGATAACTGAGTTGTGTTTAGCCGTGAGATCTCCTCCCAGCAAGATTATCTACCTATGTTAGAACCATCAAAATGACCCTCTGAAAGGAGAGATACGTGAAGCAATCGATGATGACAGAGCATGATTATGAAGAACTAGTAGCTCTGCGCCAGCAAGTCACAGCGCTCAAGCATGAAGCAACTGCCTTTGAAACGCAGCAGCAGCTTTTAGCGCATTTAGTTGACATGGCGCGTTCCCCAGAGGAAGAAGAGGTTTTAAAAGTCACCCTACAGGAAACTTTAGACCTCTCTACCCAAGTAACTGGTGCAGAAAAGGGCAGCTTGTTCTTGCTAGATAGTAATGGAGTAGTTATTGAAAGTATCCTGACGCAACGCGAGGCCCTAGAAGAAGTTCGGGCAAGGCTGATCGGAAGTGTATTAGATAAGGGATTGGCTGGCTGGGTTTTAAGCCATCGTCAACTGGGATTGATTTATGACACTCAGACCGACGACCGTTGGTTAACCTTGCCAAATCAGCCCTATACTGTGGGATCTGCCTTGGCTGTGCCTATACTCTGGGGTGAGAAATTGTTGGGCATTCTCACCTTGCTACATTCTCAGCCCCACCATTTCAGTGAACAAACTGCCCAGCAGATGCAGGTCACTGCCAACCAAATTGCCTTGGTTTTAGAAAATGCTCGGCTCTACGGGCAATTAGAAGAATCTTACCGTTCTTTAGACAAGGCTAAAACTGCGATCGAATCCTATTCCAAAGCCCTCGATCAAGAGCTAGAGAAAGGTAGGCAGATTCAACGCGACTTTCTCCCCAGTGAAATTCCGCAGCCCCCCAATTGGCAAATTGCTGCCTGTTTTTACCCAGCGCGTCAGGTGGCAGGGGATTTTTACGATGCTTTTTTGCTTCCGGATGGCAATGTCGGGCTAGTGATCGCAGATGTCTGTGATAAAGGGGTAGGTGCAGCCCTGTTTATGGCGTTATTCCGCAGCTTAATCCGCGTTTTTTCTGGCCAGACTAGTTTAGATGGCCTCTCGGTTGTTGCGAATCATCGAGAAATTGAAGATTTAATTGACTCACAGCTCGTGGACGAGTTAGGTCATGTGGATGCTTTAAAGGCAGTTGCCCTCACCAATAATTACATTGCCCAGGAGCATAGCGAAATGGCAATGTTTGCAACGCTATTCTTCGGTATTCTCAATCCGACCACTGGTTTACTTAGTTATATTAATGGGGGGCATGAACCTCTCTATATCCTGGCTAATTCCGAAATCAAAGGAACTCTTAACCCTACGGGCCCTGCGGTGGGGATGATGCCGAATATGAAGTTCAAAACCAAGCAGGTTCAGCTAGAGCCCGGTGATATTTTGGTTGGTTACACGGATGGAGTCACGGAAGCTCGTGCTCCTGACAACCAACTATTTACCAGCCAACGGTTGCGATCGCTCTTACAAACACCCACAACTTCAGCCATTGACTTGTTAGAGCAAGTTAAAACAGACTTGTTTGTCTATATAGACGATGCGCCGCAGTTTGATGACATTACCCTGTTAGCTGTACAACGAATTGCAGGTTCCTGAAGGGTTGGTCTAATATTCCCGGCAGACCTGACCTGAATGTTAAGGGATTCACGTTAATATCGGTGCGGCGCAAGGGCTTTGGGAGGGGGGCACATTACCAACCTCTCTCAAAGCCCTTACACTGAACTCCCCTCGCCTTAAGAAGGCGGGAGCCGGAAAGAAGAGGGATTAAAGTCGAGTTATTGAGCTTGGAATCGTTTCTCTAGGGCATCTCTTGCT
>JAYKHH010000175.1:0-2647 GCA_035285265.1 Leptolyngbyaceae cyanobacterium
AGAAGATGGAAGCTGAAGCTGAAACCCTTCTTAAGGAAGGGATTACGGAATACAAGCAAGCCTTCCTGGCAGCAGCATAGGTGACTAATCTCAGGTGAGGAATTGGGGATCGCCCAATTCCTCACCTGAGGAGTTGCGTCATGAGGCGAGTGGTAACATAAACAATTTTAGTTTTTGGGTAGGAAACCAATGGAAGTTCCTACGGGCATTCGTTACAGTCTTGAGCACTCCTATGACATTTGTACCCAAAATACTAAAATCTAAAATCTAAAATCCCTAAAACCATGGCTAATCTCAAAGTTATTCGCGATCGCATTCAATCGGTGAAGAACACCAAAAAAATTACGGAAGCCATGCGTCTCGTGGCAGCCGCCAAGGTGCGTCGCGCTCAAGAACAAGTGCTGGCGACCCGTCCTTTTGCAGACCGTTTAGCCCAGGTGCTCTACGGATTGCAAAGCCGCCTCAGGTTTGAAGATGCAGACCTGCCCCTATTAAAAAAACGAGATGTTAAGACCGTTGGTCTATTAGTCATTTCGGGCGATCGCGGTCTGTGTGGTGCCTACAATGCCAACGTGATTCGTCGGGCTGAGAACCGCGCCAAAGAATTACAAGCTGAAGGTTTGGATTACCGCTATGTATTGGTGGGGCGCAAATCCACTCAATATTTCCAGCGTCGTAACCAGGTCATTGATGCAACCTACACAGGGTTGGAGCAAATTCCCACGGCTGCTGAAGCTTCCAAAATCGGCGATGAGCTACTCTCCTTGTTCCTTTCCGAAACGGTAGATCGGGTTGAGCTAATCTACACCCGGTTTATTTCATTGATCAGTTCTCGTCCTGTAATTCAAACCCTGCTTCCCCTAGATCCTCAGGGCTTAGAAACACCCGACGATGAGATCTTCCGGTTAACATCAAAAGCAGGTGATTTTCAGGTAGAACGCCAGAAAGTTACTTCTACTGTCAAGCCCTTCCCCCGGGACATGCTGTTTGAACAAGATCCGGTTCAAATCTTGGATGCTCTTTTGCCCCTGTATCTCAATAACCAATTATTGCGGGCACTCCAAGAATCAGCAGCTAGTGAATTGGCAGCTCGAATGACGGCTATGAACAATGCCAGCGATAATGCGAGCGACTTGATGGTCGGTCTTACCTTGTCCTATAACAAAGCACGGCAAGCGGCCATCACCCAGGAAATCCTGGAGGTAGTTGGTGGTGCTGAAGCTTTAGGCTAGTAGCCACACCGTTTCATCACTAATCTTCTTCTCACCCTTCTAGGGGAGATTCAGAAGATTCCGTAGGGGCACCCCACGAGGGGTGCCCAGTGAGGGGAGGTTACCCTCAGAAATCTGCACCTACGGGTGCAGAATATTAAGAAATATCTTGTCCCTGGCTCACGTCTATCCACCTATTTGCTGTAAGTAGCTTAGTAGACGGTGCTTTTTGGGAAAGAGCTTTAAGTCTAGGGGGATCGTGCAATTCCCTCTGTGATAGAATGCTTACAATACAGTATAGGCAAGGGTTTATCAGCATGTCAGCAGCCGAACCAGTAACAGATGCCACCTTTAAGCAAGAAGTGCTTGATAGTGAAATTCCAGTTTTAGTTGACTTTTGGGCTCCTTGGTGTGGTCCCTGCCGCATGGTCGCTCCTGTAGTTGATGAAATTGCAACCCAGTACGATGGGCAGGTTAAGGTTCGCAAAGTCAATACTGATGAGAATCCTAGCGTTGCAAGTCAGTATGGAATTCGCAGTATTCCCACCCTGATGATTTTCAAGGGCGGCCAGCGGGTAGATATGGTTGTAGGTGCCGTTCCTAAGACGACCTTAGCGAATACCATAGAAAAATATCTGTAAGCTAAGATCGAGATCTCACTAGTTTCCTTACAAAACAGGATTTTGATTCAAACTAGTCAGCCATTCACGACCTAGTTTTTTGAGTGCCTTGGGTGATTGAACCTAGGGCACTTTTAGTCTGACAGGGTTTCCTGTTAAAACTGTTGGGTTCTGATTGTTAGCATTCAAGACCTAGAAAAATCATGACCTTGTCCTCCTCCTTCTCTCAGCTTGAGTCTCTCCAGAGCAGCTTGACTGCACTCGTTCACCAATTGCCGACCTTAGAGCATGGGGAACTCATTCAGCAGGTTCTAGCTTTGATTGTGCGGTTGGCTAACGATGAGGTTGAGCAAGCAGACTGGAAGGTCTTAAACGCCTCGTTGCAGGATATGGAACGAGCATTTAACGCATTTTATCCCTACCGACACACCCGTAAAATCACAATTTTTGGCTCTGCGCGTATTCCGTCCGATACCCCTGAATACCAAATGGCCGTTGATTTTGCCCGTCGTATCACCCAGCAGGGATTTATGGTGATCACAGGAGCGGGGAATGGCATCATGCAAGCTGGAAATGAAGGGGCAGGGCCAGAGCATTCCTTTGGTTTAAATATTCAATTGCCCTTTGAGCAGGGAGCCAACTCCTTTATCCAAGGAGACCCAAAGCTGATTAGCTTTAAGTACTTTTTTACCCGTAAGTTGTTTTTCGTGCGTGAGAGTGATGCCCTAGCCCTATTTCCCGGTGGCTTTGGCACGCAAGATGAGGCGTTTGAATGTTTAACCCTGAGCCAAACGGGTAAGTCTGTCCCAGTGCCCT
>JAYKHH010000176.1:0-5469 GCA_035285265.1 Leptolyngbyaceae cyanobacterium
TTTAGTTTGTGAGCGAGATGAAACCGGTAGCCATCTGCGACGGCTAGAGCAGAAAGCCCTTAGAAACTGGCTCGAAAATTACACCCTCGGTGAACTTTGGCGCATGGGCGAGTTGGGAGGCGTGCAGGGGTGAGCGAGATTCGGGTTTATGTAGAAGGTAGTGGAGATGGAAAAGACTCCAAGGCGACTTTTCGCCAAGGGATGAATGATTTTTTGCGAGATCTGGTGCACCTGGCCCGTAGCCAAAAAATTGGCTGGACATTGGTTGCCTGCGGTTCCCGTGATCGAGCGTTTAGAGACTTTGGGAATGCCTTGAGCAGCCATCCAAATGCCTTGAATGTTTTGCTAGTTGATGCGGAAGCACCTATAACAGCTACATCTTGCCTAGAACATCTACATAACTGTGATGGTTGGGAGATGGCAGGGATTGAGGAGTCGCAGTGTCACCTCATGGTTGAGGTCATGGAAAACTGGCTACTTGCAGATGTAGACACCCTAGAAAAGTTTTATGGGAAAGACTTTAATCGCAGCGCTATTCCACGCACGCAGAATGTTGAGGAAATTTCTAAGAGTACAGTAGAGTCTGCATTAAAAAATGCCACTCGTAGAACTCAAAAGGGAGAATACCATAAGATAAACCATGGCCCTAAATTACTGGGAATGATTAGTGTTTCCTTGGTTAAGACTCGGGCACCTTACTGTCAAACACTTTTCAGTACCTTGCAATCATTCATCACACCCTCATCATCAGTGGATTGATGCAAACACTGCTCCTCCTCTGATTGACTACAAGGGCTACCCTTGGAATAAAAGGAAAATCGGATTTTGATGGAGAGCCAACGGGTGTTTGATATTGCAGTGATCGGTGCGGGTGTGGCGGGTTTAATCTGTGCTCAACAATTGCACCAGGCGGGTTATCGAGTCGTGGTCGTTGAGAAATCCCGTGGATTGGGGGGACGGATGGCTACCCGACGTTTACAGGGTACTTGCGCGGATCACGGGGTACGGTATCTGGAGCCGAAGGGCGAGCTGCTCCAAGGATTGATTGCACACTTGGTTCGGCAGGGTATTCTGCGAGCTTGGACTGATACGGTGTACCAACTGCAAGCAGATTTTTCCTTACAAAAGCCAGGAAGTGCAGACCTCTATCCTCGCTATGCTGCACCGTTGGGGATGAGTGCGATCGCTAAGTTCCTAGGAGCCAATCTGGAAATTTGGCTAAATCGACGGGCGGAGGCGATCGCCCTCACTCCCCATCAAACTTGGCAACTTGACTTAGCAATCGTAAACCCTGCGATCCCTGGGGAAACACCCCAGCAACTCGAAGCAAAAGCCGTGGTTGTTGCGATTCCCGCCCCCCAAGCCGTGATGTTGCTAGAACCTCTAGGAACCGCCTTGCCGTTATCGGACTTTTTAGCAGATTTGCGATCGGTGGAGTTTGCCCCTTGTATCAGTGCGATCGCTGGGTATGCCGCTGCACGACAGCCAGATCTGCTCCACCTCAATCCAGGGTGGCGAGGGATCGAGTGTCCCCATGATCCGGATCTCGCTTGGATCAGTTGGGATAGCAGTAAGCGCCTACAGTCCCCGGAACCTGTATTCGTTGTGCAAAGTACGGCAAAATTTGCAGAAACCCATCTAGAGTCCCAAGCGTTGGAATCGGTCGGTCGTGATTTGCTCACTCGTGCTGCTCAAGTTTTACCTTGGCTCAATGCACCAGACTGGTTACA
Organism: Leptolyngbyaceae cyanobacterium; assembly: GCA_035285265.1. Lineage (GTDB taxonomy): Bacteria > Cyanobacteriota > Cyanobacteriia > JARCMD01 > JARCMD01 > JAYKHH01. The sequence goes on from JAYKHH010000176.1 coordinate 1,731, forward strand.
AGTTCACCGCTGGCGCTATGCTTTTCCTCAACGTCCTTGGCCGCAATCTTACTTGAATGCTGCCACGCCGATCCCTTTAGTTTGTAGTGGAGATTGGTGTGGAACAGGGCAGATTGAGAGTGCTTTGGCTTCAGGGCTAACGGTGGCTGCTCAGATCAATGGTCAATTAGCAAACCGGCCTCTCCCCGATTTGCTGACTCAATGGGGATGGGGAGGAAATTGATTTGATTGGTATCTGAGGGGCCAACTTGCGTGAAGTGTGCCAGTTCTGACTGTGTTATAGAAGACAAATCAGGTAGCCTGGAATGGGTAGATAGCACTGGGTTATGTTAAAAAATCGGTTGCTTCTCGGTTCAGTTGCCTTTGGGATCAGCTTCAGTATTAGCCTGATCACAGGGCAAACCCTTGGAATGGCAGGGGTTACGGGCTTGATTACCGTGCCCTCTACTTTAATAGCCGTGTTTGTGAGCGATCGCCGTTCTGAACGCCAAGCCCAGACTAGACTTGCCCAACTCAAGCGTCAAATTCGAGCCTTGCATCAGAAACGCAATAATCTGCTCCAATCCTTAGAAATTCTTGAGGTAGAGCGAGAACAACTAGAAGCTGACTTCTATAGCTGGCAAGATGCGGTCGATTCTCTGCAGTCCCAGAACGCACCAGCCCCTGCTCAAAAAATGCTGAGTTGGAACTTAGCAGCCCTCAACGCATTGCCACCGGCACCCGAAGCACCTGATCAACTCCTCCTGCCAGCGTCTCAAGAACTGGAGTCATCTTCTTTGGCGCTGAAACAGATCCACGTACAAGTTGCGGAACAACGTCAACTCAAAGCTCAATTAAACCAGGAATTAGGAAAGCTCAAGCAGCAGAAATCACAATTAGAAGCTCAGACAGCTCACTTTCAAACCCAAATTCAGGGGCTTGAGAAACGCCAAGCTGAATTAAATCAGGCGATCGCAGACCTTAGCGGCAAGCGGCAAGCCGTCGAGCAAAATGCATCCCCCTTAAAAAATGCTTTGCAACAGTTGCAAGCCCAAGTTTCCTCTTTGCGCGGAGAACTGGGGCAACTGGAATCTGAAATTCTAGACCGACGCACCCATAAAGATCAATTAGAACAGGAGATCGCCCAGCTCACCACCCAAAAATATCTAGCTCCTAAGGCGACAGCCTCGGTTTCTGTTCCAGAAACGGATAAGCCAGAAACATCGACCGAACTTCCGAGGGAATGGACTGAGCTGATGGTGCAATTACCAGAACATGAGTTACAGGTCATCAAAGTGCTCGCAGAACATCGTCAGCCCAGCCCGATCCTCAAGAAAATTGCCGATGATAACCGCACGGTTCCAGAGTTATTGATTGATGCCATTAACAATCGATCTCTCAAAATTCTAGGGGACAAGATTATTACTTCAGGGTTTGGAAATGACAAGGTTGCGATCGCTAAGCAGCACCTCAAGCATGTCAAGCAACTCCTCAAAACCTACGAGTACCTAACCCAATAGAGAAAAGGACGGCTACTTCTCTAAAACAATACGCCTATGTATTGCTGCGATCGCTTTTCTATGTGTCACAAAGAAGCGATCGCAGCTATGTTGAAAAGCTGCGATCGCTCTATTCTGCTTAATGGCAGAAGCATACAACTGAGCCAAGGAAACTCAATTAACGTGAATTCGATGGTCCCTTCGTCGAACTGACATTCAAAGTCACCTCGATAAATCGAGGTTTTGGGGCGGCTTTGCCGCCCCAACTTTTACAGAGGAGGCTTGGAATTTTTCGAGGTTCCCTCAATTAATTGCGAATGACAAAATGCTGCTCCGGTGCAGGATAGCCCGCCTGACCAAAGGTTTCACGAATCGTGCGATTCGTATCAAAGTAGACCTGCCAGTAATGCTCGTTATTGCAATAGGGGCGAACTGCTAAGACCGGGCCATTCAGGTTGAATTCTAGAATTTCCACATCCGGCCCTGGATCAGCCATGATATTGGGAATCTTACTCAAAGCCTCTTTGAGACGATAAATGGCATCAGCAGGGTCAACACCGTGGTTCAATTGAGCCACCAAATCAACCCGACGGTAAGGATTGACAGAGAAGTTCTGTATATTATCCGAGAATATTTTATTGTTCGCTACCACATTCAATACATTGTCTAAGGTATTGATGGTAGTAACAAACAACCCGATTTCTTTGACTGTTCCGGTCACACCTCCAGCAGTAATGAAATCTCCTACCTTAAACGGGCGGAAAATAATTAAGAAAACCCCAGCCGCAAAGTGAGCCAATAACCCTGACCAAGCTGCCCCAATTGCTACGCCTGCTGCTGCTAGCAGGGCTGCAAAGGAGGTGGTTTCAATGCCAAAGAAGCCTAAAATTGCCACAATTAGGACAATGTTTAGGGTAACTGTGATGATGGATAGAATGTAGTTGCTCAGGGTACCATCAAAGGTTTGACGCTTTAAGGCGCGGCGGATCAGTCGCCCTGCTAGGTCAATTAGCCAACGGCCCACAAACCAGAGAATGATGGCTCCAATCAGCTTGAAACCAATGGTGACAACAATGTCACTAACGGTTTTCAGAATTTGATTAATATCCACGGGAAACTCCAAAATTCAATTTGCCACATCAAATGCCTGAAAGCTTAAGTCGATTGGCCTAAAGCCTTCTGTAACTTAGAAATAGCTGCGAGGTCAATCAAACCAAGCAATGATGTAGCAATATGATATTAGGGTCAGGGTTAACGAAAAGTTAAATTTTTTAGCAGAATGCAATTCTTTTTTTACATAAAATCACTCCGGTACCTAATTTTGTGAGCCTATCCCGTTAAGAGGGTGTTTGAAACGTCTCCAACGGTGAGATGAATGACCCCGATCTCGATGATGTCTACCCATGGTCGAATCAGGCTTGGAAGGCTTTTCTCGAAGGCGTGATCCGAGATTTTGGAACGTCACGCTCCCCTTTTCAAACACCCTCTAACATCAATCTAAATTTAGGGAGGGCAAACCTGACACCCGACACCCGACACCTTACCTAGGTAAGGACTCAAACCCCAAGTAACCCCGTGGCGTGATCATCCAATCTGCGTAGATGCAAGTGCTGCGATTGCCAATTAAGACCGTGGTAAGCATATCAATGGGAGTTGTGAGCAAATCCGCCAGAGTCGTTAGGGCAATCTGCTCATCCGGACGATAGGCGGAGCGAATCACCGCTACAGGTGTATGGGGATCGCGGTGTTGCAAGAAGATTTGCTGAGCCTTGGTAATTTGTTCGGTACGGGTTTGCGATCGCGGGTTATACAAAGCCGTTACAAAATCTGCTTGGGCCGCAGCCGTCAAACGCTGTTCAATCACTGCCCACGGGGTTAATAAATCACTGAGGCTAATGGCACAAAAATCATGCATCAGCGGCGCACCCACCCGTGAAGCGGCAGATTGTAGCGCCGAGATCCCCGGAAATACCTGCACTCCTGGGGTGCGACCATCCCAACCTTGGGCACGTAGGGTTTCTAAGACCAGTCCTGCCATGCCGTAAATGCCACAATCCCCCGAAGAAACGACGGCTACTGTTAAGCCCCAATCTGCTAGGGCGATCGCCCGTTCTGCCCGTTGTCGCTCTTGGGTAATCGGTGACTCTTCGATGATCTGTCCGGGTCTGAACAACGATCGCAGCATCTCAATGTAGAGTCCATAGCCAATCACCACATCGGCTTGGGCGATCGCTGTTTTCGCAGCGGGGGTAATTTGATCT
>JAYKHH010000177.1:0-7600 GCA_035285265.1 Leptolyngbyaceae cyanobacterium
TGCTGTAAATCAGGGTAAAGAGTAAGGTGCCAACCCGAATTCCTAAGTCCAGGGATCGGCGCGTGATGGTGATTGGGCCTTGTTCAAGCAGAATGTAGCGGTAGGAAGTGGGTTGGGGCAGAGATGATTTTGGATTTTGGCTAGCGCTTTGCGCCGCTACGCTAAAGGATTTTGGATTATCTGACTTACCTGGATTATTGGACTGGGCTGAATTTGCTGCGGTTGGACTAGTGGGTGTTTGGGCGAAGGCTAGTTCGTCGGGTGGAAGGCGGGGGGTGTGGGTGGCTCCCATCGCATCGGGGGCGATCGCAGTCAGTAAAAACACACAAGAAGTTAGCAACAATAGCCAGCCCATTTGTTGCTTCCAAACCCGCAGGGGAATCTGGGCACTGAGGGTGAGGAGAATCAGCAACCCAACCAGAACAATTCGCCACCAGGGATTTGCCAGCACCGGCATGGCTAGAAAACTCATTAACCAGGCAAATTTTACCCGTGAGTCAAGTTGATGGAGCCAGGTTATGGGTTGTTCTAGGTAAAGTCCTAGGGGGAGCGATCGCAGCAGATCCATGACAAACTTTGCAGTAAAGATTCTAGCTCCCCTCTCCCAAGCAGGAAGAGGGTTTGGGGGTGAGGGCCTCAGAAGATTTCCAGAAAAGACATAACCGAGAAAAGTGCCTTCTAGAATCGTAGCCACAATTTCGGTAGGGGCGCAAAGCTTGCGCCCGCTTTCACGCTCCTGAAGCGGTCGCAAGCTTTGCGCCCCTACAGCGGTACATTTATTTCTTGGAAATCTCCTTACCTAACTTTCACACGAGTTGCACGGTTTACATTACCACGCTCGACCTCACGAGTCTTTTTGCCCCGCCAGAACAACCGCATCGGGGTTCCTGTAAAATCCAGGCTTTCCCGAAACTTACGTTCTACATAGCGGCGATAGTTATCGTTAAACAACTTTGGATCATTCACAAATAGAGCAATCGTGGGGGGCTGGGTACTCACCTGAGTCCCGTAATAAATCTTGCCTTGACGACCTTGGCGCGTGGCTGGAGGGGAGTGCCAACCGACCGCATCTTCCAAAACTTCATTGATCACAGAAGTCGTGATCCGACGTTTGTGTTGCTCAGCAGCTCGGTTGACCAAGTCGATAATCTTTTCGACCCGCAACCCTGTCAAGGCACTGACAAAGATGCTTTCTGCCCACTCGACAAAATGCAGCCTTGCTTTCAGCTCCTTCTCATGATCGTAAATCGTATAGGAGTCCTTCTCGACAGCATCCCATTTATTCACCACCACGACACAGGCTCGACCGTCCTCAGCAATCCGCCCCGCCAGCTTTTGATCTTGCTCAGTCACGCCATCAACGGCATCAATCACGAGTAGCACCACGTCTGCCCGTTGGATGGCCTTAAAGGCTCGATTAATTCCAAAAAATTCGGGGCCGTACTCCACATTTTTCTTTTTGCGGATCCCAGCAGTATCAATCAGGCGATACCGTTCTCCATCTCGCTCCACCACCGTGTCAATGGCATCGCGAGTAGTTCCAGAAATGGGGCTAACAATGGCTCGGTTCTCACCCACAAAGGCATTTAAGAGGCTGGACTTCCCGACATTGGGCCGCCCGACAATGGCTACCTTAATTTCTGGAGTTTCGGACAGCGCTTCAACAGGGGGTAAATAGGTAACCAACTCGTCCAATAACTCTCCAGTGCCGTTGCCGTGAATCCCAGAGATTGGAAAGGGTTCCCCTAAACCTAACTCCCAGAACTGCGCGGCTAGAGCCATGCCATCCATAGCTTCACATTTGTTCACCGCCAAGAGGGTAGGAACCGTTTGTTGACGCAGCCAAGAGGCAATTTCTTCATCCGCAACGGTTGGTCCCGTCAGTCCATCGACGACGAAAACTGCCACGCTGGATTCAGCCAAAGCTGCTAGGGCTTGCTGGCGAATTAGCGGTAAAAATTCTGTGTCATCGTCAAAGACAAGTCCCCCGGTATCTACCACTAAGAAGTCACGGGCACCCCAAAAAGCTTCTCGGTAGGTGCGATCGCGGGTGACCCCTGGTTCATCAAAAACAATTGCGTCGGTCATCCCCGCCAATCGATTCACAATCGTTGACTTGCCCACATTCGGACGACCAATAATAGCAACAATAGGCAAAGCCATAACTTTAAAAATTACATCCCAGGTGTGGATGATTGGAGGATTTGATCTTCCATTGTAGAAGGTTAGCGCTAAGGCAAGGTGTAACAGCTAGAAACATATATGCTAAGATCCAACTCAGAGCTAAGCGCGAAGCGGAGCTAAGGGTTCCGTTCACGTTTAATGAAGTGTACATTAGCTTTACGTTGGCGTAGCCTGTCCGCAGGAATATCAACGGCATTGTACCTCTAAGAGAGATAGAGTCTCTAGGGGAAATGGTACGCAGCATGAGCGATACTACTCGGATGAGTAGCTGGCTCTTAGTTTTAGACTTGGGAATGCTGAATTGCCGCAAGTTCCTCAGAAATAATTATTTCGGGGAAAAGCTATCTCCCTACTTCAAAGTTTTCTTGACTAGGGAGTGAGTTGTTTAAATTGACGTTCTCACAGCTTTTGTGCAGACTGTCAAGTTCGCGGACTGTCAAGGTGCTTCTACTAGGAAGCGTTGGATGAAAAGGTTCCTAAGCTGTGGCCCGGTGAGTTAGTGCCAAGTCCTGTGCTCCCCTCACTTCTAGTTAAGATTTGAGAGATACCACAACTCTACAAGACCCATTTATAGGGTGTTTTGAGGGGTGTAGTTCCTCAAAAGCGTTTTGACAGACCCCTGTCACCTCTAGAAGGCTTAGCGTTCACACTTTGATACCTAATCACTCTGGTTTCTGGATCACGCTTGATCTAGATATTTCATACCTAATATTTCTTTACTGAATCATTGACTCAGTCCTTTGTTACTATCTCTGATCAGCTTGAGCTTGTTGCACACAACCTCACTGTAGATCGTGAGCAATCTCATGGCTACCTTTTGTTAAGGTCACTTACCTGTATAGTGACCGACCGTTTCACCCGCAGAAATTCTAAAAGTAATCGTTCTAAAAGCGAGAGGCACAGCAGCATCCAGTGCCTTAGCCGCTACCAGTTTTTGAGGAAATTGAATGCCAAAGCAAATCATTATCGCTGAGCAGCACCGGATTGCTGCGGTTTTTTCGGAAGATCAAATCCAAGAGTTGATCGTTGCCACGGGGAGCCATCAGATTGGCGATATCTATCTTGGCATTGTTGAAAATGTTTTACCGGGTATTGATGCCGCCTTTGTCAATATTGGTGATTCCGAGCGCAATGGCTTTATTCATGTGACAGATCTAGGCCCCCTGAGACTCAGACGTTCCGCTGGTTCGATTACCGAATTGTTAGCCCCCCAGCAGAAAGTCTTGGTTCAAGTTATGAAGGAGCCAACGGGGAACAAAGGCCCCCGTTTAACGGGGAATGTTACCCTGCCAGGACGTTACCTGGTATTGATGCCCTTTGGTCAGGGGGTCAATTTATCGAGCCGTATCCGGAATGAAAATGAGCGGAACCGCCTGAGAGCCTTAGCAATTCTAATTAAGCCTGCAGGGATGGGCTTGTTGGTACGTACCGAAGCAGAAGGGATGGGCGAGAAGGCAATCACGGAAGACCTGGATGCATTACAGGCACAGTGGGAAAGCATTAAGCAAGAAACGACTTCCACCCGTGCTCCAGCGCTCTTAAACCGGGATGATGACTTCATCCAACGGGTGCTGCGAGATATGTACAGTACGGATGTGAATCGGATTGTGGTCGATTCCCACACAGGGTTAAAACGGGTGAAACAGCACTTGACAACCTGGAGTGGCGATCGCGCCCCCCAAAGTGTATTAATTGACCACCACCGCGATCGCACCTCCATTCTGGAATATTTCCGAATTAATGCCGCAATTCGAGAAGCCTTGAAACCCAGGGTGGATTTACCTTCTGGAGGCTACATCATTATTGAGCCTACGGAGGCTCTCACCGTCATTGATGTCAACTCCGGTTCCTTTACCCGATCTGCCACTGCCCGCGAAACGGTGCTATGGACCAACAGTGAAGCAGCGGTAGAAATTGCCCGACAACTGCGACTCCGCAATTTAGCAGGGGTGATTATTGTTGACTTCATTGATATGGATGCCCGCCGTGACCAGCTTCAAGTCTTAGAACAATTTAATAAAGCCTTGAAAACTGACAAGGCAAGACCTCAGATTGCTCAGCTCTCAGAATTAGGGTTGGTAGAGTTAACCCGAAAGCGTCAAGGTCAAAACATTTACGAACTATTCGGTCGTTCTTGTCCTACCTGTGGGGGGCTCGGCCATCTGGTTCATCTGCCGGGAGAAACCGAGAATGCAGAGGGAGAACCTGTCCAGCGATCTGTGCCCTCGGCTGCTAGAGACCTATCTACGGCTGACTCCCGCTCTCGCGGTGACAGCCAGGGCTACGGTCGCCGGGGTAAAGCGCCCGGTTATGGTGAGCGCACAGAAAGCCCACTCCAGATGAAGCAGCGAGTGAAGCCGCCAGGCTATGACAGCCGCACGCCAATTTCCACGGAAGCAGAGTTGGCTGATGAGTCGGAAGCAGAGTGGGAAGCCCAGGATGATTTCGATCTCAATGCCTCTGGTGATCAGTCAGAGCTGGATTTACTCAATCATCCCAGCTACCAAGAGCGGGGTGGTGGAAACCGTCGTCGCCGTCGTCGCCGTCTCGGAGAAACGAGTAAACCCCAAACGACCGATGGGCGTTTAGATATACCGAGCTACGGTAAGCGCATCGATTCCCAAGGCCCTGGCAGACGGATTGATGCTCAAAGCTATAACCGACGAGATGCCCTTTCCCAGGACGAAGTTCTCGTTCAGGAAACGGCCTTACCTGCTAAACGCATTCCTCAGATTGATCGCAGCGTAGAGTCAGAAATATCTGCGTCCTCGGAGGAGGCCGCCCCGACCTTGGCTAAGGAAGGTTGGGCAGATCGATCCGACCGAAGCAAGCCTACTAAACGCGAGGGGGGTAAACCGGCTGCAACCCAACCAGAGATAGTAATTGTGGAAATGACTCCTGAAGAACAGGATGTGTATGCCCTCATGGGTGTCTCTCCTCTCGTCTTAATTAATCGGGAAGTCAAAGATCCTAAATCTGTGATCGTCTCCGTCGCACTACCGGGGCAAGGAGGCATGACTAGCAGCGCAGCCGTTCTAGAAAAACCAGCTACAACCGAGCCAGTGGACTTCAATGGAGCAACCCCCGAAGCAGTGCCTGAAGATCAAGCTGAGCCAAGGTCACCCAGGGAGTTGCCTATCTTGGTGGATACAAGTGCCCCCCCTGCTGAACCAGTGTTAGAACCGCTGAGCACTGCGATCGCCCACCTAGAGGAAGGGGGTTGGCACTCTGAGCCCGTAATGGTTGCTGAAACAACGCCGAGTGACTCCTCTCGCCGCCGTCGCCGTCGTTCTTCGGCATCGGATACCGAGTAGGGGTCGCGCCCCCGTGCCGACCCTCCGTAGGGGTCGGCACGACCCTCTGTAGTACCACCACAGGGGGATGGCCCCTACCAAAATCCAAAATCCAAAATCCCTATGCCCCTACTCCCCACACTTCAGGTTGAACAAAGCCTCTGGGACAGGGGCCAACAACGGATAGTCGGGGTTGATGAAGCAGGCTTAGGTAGCCTGTGTGGGCCTGTGGTAGCGGCAGCGGTGCTACTCCCCTTGGATTGCGTCATGATTCCGGGAGTTCGAGACTCGAAGACACTTTCAGCTCGGCAACGCGATCGCCTCTTCCAGGAAATCTTCCAACAAGCGGTTGGGGTAGGAATTGGGGCTGCTTCTGTGGCAGAGATTGACCAACTGAATGTGTTGCAGGCATCTTATCTAGCAATGGAGCGGGCTTTATCCAGGATCGGCCAGTATGACCATGCCCTGATTGATGGTCGGGAGATCACGAAGGCTGACCTCGGCCCCCATACGGCCATTGTGGATGGCGATGCCTCCTGCTATGCCATTGCTTGCGCTTCGATTATTGCCAAGGTGCGGCGCGATCGCTTCATCCAACGACTCGCAGCCCGCCATCCAGAGTATGGCTGGGATCGGAATGCGGGTTACGGCACCAAGGAACACCTAGAAGCAGTACAAAAATTTGGAGTTACACGGTTTCATCGGTGTAGTTATGCACCCATCCGCAAAGCTCTGGAAAGATCCTAGGCCATTTCCAAAAGGTACGCTGTTTAGCAAGGGTTCGCCTATCTTTTGAGATCGCTGCATAATTGATACTAAGGTCTTTTTGTACACTGTATGCAGCAGGATCAACTCACAAATTCCTTGAGCTTGGAGCAGGCAATGGATCGCTTAGATCAGTTGCAGCGGAGGATCTTGGAGCTAGAAGCTGAAAATCATCAGTTGCAGCAATGTTATGAGCAAGAATTAACGGAGCGACAACGGGTAGAGGTAGCCATCCGAGAGAGTGAAGAATGCTTTCGGGCAGTGTTTAACACTGCCCCTGTGATGCTGTGGATGACCGGTGTAGATACCTTATGTAATTTCTGCAATCAGACTTGGTTGGATTTTACGGGACGCACCCTCACTCAAAACCTGAGTGAGGCTTGGGCAGAGCGCTTACACCCAGAGGATCGGCAATCCTGTGTCGAGACTTATCTCAAGGCGTTCGACCTCCAACAGCCTTTTCAAATGGAGTACCGAGTGCGACGAGCCGATGGGGAGTATCGCTGGATTTTAGATCAGGGTACCCCTCGCCATCTAGAGAATGGCGACTTTGCGGGGTACATCGGTTCCTGCATAGATATTACAGAGCGAAAGCAGGCAGAATTGGAAGCTGCGCGATCGCTCTCCCTCCTGCAAACCACCCTAGAAGCCACTGCCGATGCCATTCTAGTCATCGATCTAGACGGCAAGATTATCCACTTTAATCATCAATTTGTAGAGCAATGGAAGATTCCTGCGGACATCCTTGCCCAGCGAGATGGTGACCTATTGATAGCCATTGACCAACAACAGCTTGCAAACCCAGAAGCGTTATTGGCCCAGGTAAGGGCAGAATCCCTGCAGCCTGATCTGGTGAGCTACACGGTGCTGGAGTTCAAGGATGGCAGAGTCTTTGAGCGATATTCCAAACCACAATATTTAGGTGGCAAAATTATTGGCAGAGTCATTAATACTCGTGATATCAGTGAACGTAAACGCAGCGAAACCGAACGCGAGCAAACAGAGGAAGCCCTCCGTAAAAGTGAAGCGACCAACCGAGCATTGATCAATGCCATCCCCGATTTAATGATCCGGATGAAGCGAGATGGCACCTATCTAGATTTCATTCCTTCCAAGGAATTTGATCCAGTACTGCCACACCCAAAAGTACAGGGCGAAACCCTCTACGATGTCATACCCCTAGAAATTGCTCAGGAACGAATGCGGTATGTGGAACAAGCATTACAAACTGGCAAGACCCAAACCTATGAATTTGAGTTGAGCTTTGATGGTGAGATCAAGTATCAAGAAGCCCGGATTGCAGTCAGTGGTAAAGATGAAGTCCTAGTAATTGTAAGAGATGTCACTGAACGCGAGCA
>JAYKHH010000178.1:0-10101 GCA_035285265.1 Leptolyngbyaceae cyanobacterium
ATAACAATTGGGTGGGGTTAATCTGGCTGGTTGCGATCACGGTCTTCACGGAAGTGGTCACAGCCACCCAGATATCCTCTGGCTCTTGCTCTGTTACAGATGGGGTGGGTATATAAGATGGATACTCATAGGTATGCTGGCAAACTATCTCCCCAGGTTCTGTAAAGAGAACAGTTTTCGTGCTCGTGGTGCCAATATCCACACCGATGACATAACTGTGAAGGTTCATGGGGAAGTTTATCCATCCAACACTTGTGCTACACCTGAGGTCAGAGCTAAATCGTTAGGAATTGATGTATAGAAAAGCTTGAACTACGAGGAGAGAGTTGGCGATTTCCTCCGGTTTCCCTGGCAGTTCTCTTCCATAATCGCTAGGACTGCCATAGAGGTTAAGAGATATAGGGTTGGGGCTATTAGGCTATGATCAACTTACTTAATGTTGTTGTATTCCTAAGATCATGGGCGAAGCTAAACGTCGTAAGGAAGTACTTGGCGACAAGTACGGTCAAGAACAAAGGATCTATCCCTGGCTGCCCCTGACCAAAACTCAGGCAGGACAGTTTAGTAAATGGACAACGGTCGGCGCATGGACTGGGATCAGCCTACTGATGGTAGGTTGGGTCGTAATCCGCTTTATCGGGCCAGGGTTGGGCTGGTGGGATGTGAATTAGAACTCTTCTAGTAACCATTCCGATCCGCGTTCGCCTAGGTCTAAAGGAATACTGACTGCTTTACCCAGGCGAGGACGTTCTTTTGTTTGCTCAATGAACGTTTGTACCTGGGCTACACCTCCCCAAGCTTGTAGGTAACTCGCAACGGTATCCAGGTGAGCCAAGTACTCGGCTTCAGTCATCGGAAACGATGCCTGTTCTAGGTATTTCCACATCACCTGAACAAAAATTTTGCCTTGGGTACGGCGTAGTTGAATTCCGTAAGAGTGTCCCCACTTTGCCAATAACACCTGGCGTAAGTCTCGTCCTGTCATAGGCTACCTTTTAACTATCTGGGACAGAGTTCTACCTTAAAGTTAGCGTGGATCGTTTACATTTCGTAACAAAATGACGCATTCCTCTTGGATTATGATTCTGGAGTCACGAAATGTAATAATATCCATTCAGAAAGCGATTCGCGCGTTTCTCAATAGAAATTGTTACTGCCCTTCCTGCTGCAGCGACTGAACCTCAATCAATGAGGCTGTTTATGCAGATTTTGGATGCAGGAATGACAAGGTTCTGAAACTTAGCCCAGCGTCAGTGGCTAAGACATGTAACTTAACACATAACATTATTCAGCCATGGCTCAAGTCTCTGGATCTGCGGATGTACCCAGTTTGGGTCGTCGTCAATTTATGAATCTTCTAACGTTTGGTGCAGTGACAGGCACAGCCCTGGGCGCACTTTACCCCGTCGTGAAGTACTTTATTCCTCCCTCGAGTGGTGGAGTTGGCGGTGGTGTCACCGCTAAGGATGCCTTAGGCAATGACATCGTTGTCAGTGAGTTTTTAGCGAGTCATACCGTCGGCGATCGCACCCTGGCTCAAGGCTTAAAGGGTGACCCCACCTACATTGTGGTTCAGGAAGACCAAACCCTCGCCGACTACGGCATCAATGCGGTCTGTACCCACCTAGGCTGCGTTGTGCCCTGGAATAAGAGCGAAAATAAGTTTATTTGTCCCTGCCACGGGTCTCAGTACGACAGCACTGGCAAAGTGGTTCGCGGCCCTGCTCCTCTCTCTCTGGCCCTCGCCCATGCCACCGTGGCTGACGATAAGTTGAGCTTTACCCCTTGGACTGAAACCGACTTCCGCACTGGCGATAACCCCTGGTGGGCTTAAGATTCGGCTATTAAATACATTTGTTATTGACTCCTCGATCCAGATGCAAAGAATAATTTCGTCAGCAAAGTTTGTTTCGCGTCGCCTCCAACGGCTGACTCTGATTTCCCTCAGTGCGATCGCCCTGCTATTGACGGGCACCCTAGCCCTTCCCCAATCCGCAGCGGCCTATCCCTTCTATGCCCAGCAAGGCTACAGCAGCCCTCGGGAAGCTACGGGTCGGATTGTCTGCGCTAACTGTCACTTGGGTGCCAAGCCTACCGAGGTTGAAGTACCTCAATCGGTTCTACCCAATACTGTTTTTGAGGCGATCGTTAAAATTCCCTACGATACCAAAGTGCCTCAAGTCCTAGGAAACGGCGAGAAAGGGGGCTTGAATGTCGGTGCGGTTGTAATGTTGCCAGAAGGCTTCAAAATCGCACCGGAAGACAGAATCCCCGAAGAAATGAAAGAAAAGGTGGGAGGACTCTACTTCCAGCCCTATAGTGAAACCCAAGAAAACATTGTTTTGGTAGGCCCCTTACCCGGCGAGCAGTACCAAGAAATCGTTTTCCCAGTGCTCTCTCCCGACCCAAATACAAATAAGTCTGTATCCTTTGGTAAGTATGCGGTTCACGTCGGCGGTAACCGAGGACGGGGTCAAGTCTACCCAACGGGTGATAAGAGCAACAACACCATCTTCAATGCCTCCAAAGCTGGAAAAATCACCCAAATTACCAAATCTGAGGAGGGTAGCTATGCAGTCAGTATTCAGACTGCTGATGGCAGCACGGTTGTGGATACGATTCCCGCTGGCCCTGAGCTAATTGCGACAGAAGGACAGGAAGTTAAAGCTGGTGAAGCCTTAACCTCGAATCCTAATGTGGGCGGTTTCGGCCAAGCTGAAGGCGAAATTGTTCTACAAAGTCCAACCCGGATTAAGGGCTTAATCGCCTTCTTGTCAATCACGATGCTGTCCCAAGTCCTCCTGGTACTCAAGAAGAAGCAAGTTGAAAAAGTTCAAGCTGCTGAAATGAACTTCTAAATCTTGCCTATCATCACCTGAAAAAAACACCTCAAAAAAGCACCTCCGCAGAGGTGCTTTTTTATTGGGCTAACTTGATTGGTTCTTAACCGTGAATAAACTTTTGGAGCTGATTCACCAGGGAATCTACAATCCCTGCTTGAGGCTCGGAGCTACGATTTGTAGCTTCCACCTCAGCCACTGCTTCAGGGGGCAGATCAAGAAGTTGCATTAATTGTTGGTAAGCAGCCGCTTCTTCCTGGTTGATTTTTTCTTCGTCAGGTGTACGAGAACTCGATACAATCACCTCGTACCCTAATTGCAGTACTAACTTTCTCTCTTCAAGGCTTTCTAGTTTGGGTACCAATTCACTTAAAGGGATATTTTGAACTAGATACTCTCGTAATTCCTGCTGCAATCCTTTTTGCTGCTCAGGATCAGAGGTAAATAAATGGCTAAAGCGATCGAGCATTAAATCCACTTCCTCGGTGGCGAGATTGCCATCAGACCATGCCATGGAAGCCACAATTCGCAGCAAGGTCATTTGCCGGGGTGTAATGGAGGGAGGGGGCTGGAGGGACATAAAAGTTTTTCCCGAATAGACTAAGGTTAATCAAATTTTGCCAACAAATTATCACGGTGCTGGGATCTATTCTGAGAATGTCATGCCTTTCTTAACAAGCCTGGATGAACCCAATCCCATGGCAGGGGCACCTCTTGTAAGTACCAATTCTTGCAAGTACCAATTAGAGTTTCACATGACGAGGGATCTCGACTCGAAAGGTCGATCCGATTCCTAGGGTACTCTCCACGGAGATCGTGCCATGCATCATTCGCACGAGCCAGTCGGTAATGGACAATCCTAAGCCTGTCCCTGGGTATTTCTTAGCTAAAGACTGATCTACTTGACGAAATTCCTCAAAAATATGGCTTAAGTCCGCTTCAGCAATGCCAATCCCGGTATCCTGGACTGTAATTTCTAGGCGGTCAGCATCAAGTTCACAAACTTTGACTTGAACCCCCCCAACGTCTGTAAACTTAATGGCATTGGAGATTAGATTCGCTAAAACTTGCCGTAATCGTTGTTGATCATTGACTACAGAGGGATGATCCAACTTAGAGATAATTTCTAGCTGGAGATCTTTTTGTTCAGCAAGGGAGCGCAGTTCTTCTGCGGTCGCACTAACCAGTTGCAGGAGATTAAATTCTTCTAGGTGCAGGTGTAAATGCCCTGCTTCAATTTTAGAAAGATCCAGAATATCGTTAATGAGCATCAACAGATTTTTGCCATTATTAAAAATGCGCTCCACCATATCAGCTTGTTGGGAAGAGAGCTGCTCGCGCTGTTGACGGAGTAGGAGTTGAGAAAAGCCAATAATGGCATTCATGGGGGTTCGCAGTTCATGGGACATGGTTGCGAGAAATTGGGATTTCAGTTGTGCTGCTTCTAGCAACTTCATATTCTGAATTTCAATCTGCTGCCGCTGATGCTCTAACTCGATATTTTGGTGCAGGAGCAATTCATTTTGGGCTGCCAGTCGTTCTTCCCGTTCTTCCAAGGTGTTGATCAACTGGGCATTGTTAATGGCGATCGCCGCCTGCTCTCCAAAGGCAACCAATAACCGCCGATCTTCTTCCTTAAAAGCAGCTTGATCCTGCCAATGCCCAACGGTTAAAACACCAAGTCTGCCTGCCTGGGCTGACTCGATTGCCACCATATACAGAGATGCGGGGAATTGATTTGCGTCTGCGGTTAATTCCTCCCAATGGAAACGGTGAGCTTCCTCTCGTTGCCCGATCCACTCAGCAAAGCCCTGAATCCATTGCGCTTGCCCCGTGGCAAAAACTTGATCTAAGAGACCTCCCCGGCCATAGGGAAAGGTCTCAATCTGAAGTGCTTCTGTGCCTATGCCAGCTTTAGCCGTGAGTTCTAGAGATTGTTGCTGAGGATCGTAGAGGGCAATAAAGCTAAACTGTGCGCCAGAGATGGCACTACAGACGGCCCGCACCATGGTCTGCAATAAACCTGACAACCCAGCCAACCGTTGATTAAGCAGATTCGTCAAGCGTTGTAAAGTGCGGAGTTGTTGCTGTTGTTGATTCAGGGTTTGAATGGCTTGCCGAAGATTTTCTTCGACTTCTTGGGCTTCCCCATACAACCGCGCATTATCTACAGCGAGGGCTGCACGACGGGTCAAATCTTCATGCAATGCCTCCTCTAATTTCTTGCGCTCCGTGATGTTGCGGGAGTTAACGATTACGCCGCGAATACTTGGATCTTCCAAGAGGTTGTTGGCAACGGATTCCAAGTAGATCCAGGAGCGATCTTGATGACGGAACCGAAACTGCAAGGGGCTTCCGATTCCCGGTTGTTGTAGGATCGTGGACAATGCTTGGTAAACGGTGGGCAGATCTTGAATATGGATAAATCTGAACACCGATTTGCCTACTAAATTATCTGGCTTGTAACCCAAAATCCGCTCGCTGGAAGGGCTCACATAACGGGCTGTGCCATCCCGATTCAGAATTGCAATGATATCTGAGGAATTTTGGACGAGAGAACGAAAACGTTCTTCATTTTCCCGCAGTTTTTGATTAGCTTGAAAGGCTACGATTTCAGCTCGATGAATCCGAATCGCATGGTGAAGACTACGGGCTAGGGTTTCTGGTGAAACCCGAGTTTTAGCTAGGTAGTCAGAGACACCTGCCTTCATGAGTTCCACCGCAACTCGCTCATCTCCTTGTCCCGTCAAGACTACAAGGGCTGCTTGAAAGTTGGCGGCTCGAATGGATTGGACTAGGCTTAGCCCATCCCCGTCTGGTAGAACATAGTCGAGAAAAACACAGTCAAACACTTGTTGTTGGAGGGTGGCGATCGCATCTGCACAGTTTCCAACTTCTGCCAATTCCACTTGTACCCCTGCACCCATCAGGGCATGACGAATAGCGATGCGGTCTCTTTCATCGTCGTCAACCAGTAAGATTTTCAGCGTTTCTTCCATACGCTTACAGCCATTTACTAAGCATTTAGGACTAACTGGGAATTGCCATCATCACCTCCACCCAACTTGAGAATCTATAGGAATAACCTAGTTACAGTGAAAAATTAAAGTGTTGATGTTCTTTAAGGGCGAAGCACGAAACCTAATACCGCTAGCTAATCACAATTCTAAGGAATGAGTCTCAGGGTATACCTTCCCTTAGACGAGCGATCGCCAGCTTTGCTACCTAATCACGGCTTACCGCACTGATACTTAAATCTATCCTGAGTTCAGTTTTAACCTGTGGTTCCCATACAGGTTGAATTCCACTCTGTTAATTAGGCAGATTTATAGTCCATCCAATCAGTGGCTTTAGAAAAAGCTTACTGATAGAACCATCCCCAATCACTTCGTAGTCTTGCTCACGCTTTAACAAAGTCTGATTTTTTTTGCGGATTTTCAACGAGTGATGATCTACCTCTAACATGGATTCACCTTGGGGATCACCCTCTTGGTAATGTAGTTTATGGAAAGTTTAAAAAACACAGCAGACTTACAAGCATAGACCCAGTGATTTGGGCCTATAAGCTCAGTCACTATGTATATATACGCATGTGACCTAGGAATACTCTTCACGCACTACTATCCATAGGCAAGAAATGCGTGGCAATCCCTGAAATTGGATTTCCCCATCCACACTAAAAAAGCCAGAGTCTTGGCAAGCTAATGTGCCCCTACTCCAGCTCAATTAATGTCCATCTAGTAGACGTGTCGGCGGCAATCAACCGACCCTGGGTAGGGGCATGGCAGTGCCATGCCCTCCTGAAGAATCGTGGCTCGACTCACACCCAGGATGACTAGGAAATTCAAAGGGAGATTTTGAGAAACTAGCCCCCAGCGATCGCGGGAATAATACTCACTTCATCTCCATCTTTGAGAGGGGTTTGAGGGCCTTCTAAAAAGCGAATATCTTCGCTATTGACGTAGAAGTTCACAAACCGTCGGAGTTGGCCTTGATCGTCACAGATCCGAGCTTTAATGCCGGGACAGTTTTGTTCGAGGGATTCTAGTAACTCAACAATCGTGCTGCCATCACAGTTGACGGTCGCTTGGTTATTGGTGAGTTGTTGTAGGGGGGTGGGAATTAAGACTTTGACAGACATAGAGAAGAATTTTGGATTTTGGATTTTGGATTTTGGATTTTGGATTAAAGATTGTGGATCGGATATTTCGTAGGGGCATGGCAGTGCCATGCCCTCATAGCCGATATCGTCCCGTATCTCTGCGTCCTAGACTAGAACTTGCTGCCACTCTAGACGCTCTAGAGTCCGAGAGCGCTCTAGGGCACGCTCGAAGCTTTCGAGTTTGGGTTCAATGGTGAGAGGCTCACTGATATAACCCTGGACTGCCTCTTGGGTTTTCAGTCCATTCCCTGTGATGTAAACCACAGTGGTTTCATCGGGGTTGATTTTACCAGCTTCCACTAGCTTTTTAAGGACAGCAACGGTGGTTCCCCCGGCAGTTTCGGTAAAGATGCCTTCAGTTTCTGCAAGGAGCTTGATGCCCTCAATGATTTCTGGATCACTGACAGACTCAATATTACCGTTGGTCTTCTTAGCAACGTCGATGGCATAAACGCCATCGGCGGGATTCCCGATCGCAATGGATTTGGCAATCGTGTTGGGCTTGACGGGGGAAATGAAGTCCCGACCTTCGCGGTAGGCTTGGGCAATGGGAGAACAACCATCGGCTTGAGCGCCACTGAAGCGGACATTCTTGCCTTCAACTAAGCCCACTTCCACAAATTCTTGGAAGCCTTTGTAAATTTTGGTGAAGAGAGAACCAGAGGCTAGGGGAGCCACAATATGGTCGGGCAATTCCCAACCCAACTGCTCGACGACTTCATAGCCTAAAGTCTTGGAACCTTCGGAGTAGTAGGGACGGAGGTTAATGTTGACGAAGCCCCAGCCGTGGGTGTTAGCGACTTCTGAGCAGAGGCGATTCACTTGGTCGTAGTTGCCGTGAACGGACATGACCGTGGGGCTATAAATCAGCGTTCCTAAGACTTTTCCTGCCTCTAAGTCAGAGGGGATAAACACACAGCAGTCTAAACCTGCGTGGGCTGCGATCGCTGCCGTGGAGTTCGCCAAATTCCCTGTGCTGGCACAGGAAACCGTGGTAAAGCCCAATTCACGGGCACGAGTTAGAGCCACAGATACCACCCGATCCTTAAAGCTGAGGGTGGGCATGTTGACCGCATCGTTTTTGATATAAAGCTTATTCAGACCCAAGCGACGAGCGAGGCGATTGGCTTGCACCAAGGGAGTCATCCCCGTACCCACATCAATGGGGTTATCGGTCGCAACGGGTAGGAAAGAACGATAGCGCCAAATCGAGTTCGGCCCTGCCTGGATGCTTTCACGAGTTACGGTGCGGCGCAAAGCACTGTAGTCGTAAACAACTTCTAGGGGGCCAAAACAGAACTCACAGACGTGGGTAGCTTTGAGTTCGTATTCCTGTCCACACTCTTTACATTTCAGGGCTTTGAAGGTGGCAGCCGAGGATTGTGTGAGGGAGGAGGGTTGCGTGAGAGAGTAAGTTGCCTGGGGCATGGGTTAAATTCTCGCTGGGTGTCTAGCTGGGGGTGATATCGAGGCAGGAGAGATAGTTTTTTATTTATTGATTTAGTTTCCATAGTCATAACACAGGCTATAAAAACCCGTCAAACATACCCGACTAAATTTGTCGGGTTTACAAATGCGGATAGAATTCTGAAAGGGGTTTTAACTGAGAGCTTGCACCCATTGCCACCACAGCTAGGAACTTAAGTTCCTAGCTGATAGCTCAAGTCCATTGAAATGGACTCTAATCCTTTGCCAGTCCTGTTTACAGGACTTTAGCTATTAGCCCGGAATTTATTCCAGGGCGGGCCTGCGAGGTGGCAGCAAGCAAGGTGCCAGATCTAAGGTTCTAATCCATCCAAAGTTGACCTGTCATTTAAGTCGTGATTAACCAACCACCCACTAGTCCTCCTACACATAGCAGTAGAGCGATCGCCCCAACCCTGACCTCAATCGTTGGATCAGCAGGAATCTGTGCCTATGCAGATCTGACATCTGATCGCCAGTTATCTATCACTCAAGCAGTTACGCCCGGAACTCAAGTTGAGTGGGTCGTGTATCCCCATACCCAGGCAGAACTGGCCGCCGTGATGGCCTGTGCTGCTGAAAACCATTGGCCAATGCTGCTCTGTGGAACTGGGCAAAAGCTCGATTGGGGGGGCTTAGCGCAAGGGGTACAACTGGTGGTAAGTCTCGAACGTGTGAACCAATTGATTGAACACGCGGTGGGAGATTTGACGGTTACCGTAGAAGCGGGGATGGTGTTCAGCGAACTCCAGTCAGTACTAGCCCAGTCAGGGCAGTTTTTACCCCTCGACCCGCTGTATCCGGATCGGACTACGATTGGGGGACTCATTGCCACCGCCGATACGGGTTCCCTCCGGCAGCGCTATGGGGGCGTGCGGGATCTGTTGATTGGCCTGTCCTTTGTCCGTGCCGATGGGCAGGTTGCTAAGGCGGGCGGACGGGTGGTGAAGAACGTCGCAGGCTATGACTTGATGAAGTTGTTTACGGGTTCCTATGGCACCCTGGGGGCGATCGCTCAAGCGACGTTCCGAGTTTACCCCCTACCGGAAGCCTCTCAGACCGTTGTTCTGACAGGGACACCAGAGGCTATTACTCAAGCCACAAAAACCCTATTAGCTTCGGCTTTAACCCCCACTGCCCTGGATTTACTCTCTCCCCAAACGGTCGCTGCTTTGAATTTAGGACAGGGAATGGGCTTGCTGATACGCTTCCAAAGTATCTCAGCCAGTGTGCAAGAACAGGCAGCGCGATCCCTGGAACTGGGGCAGGCACTAAATTTGGTAGGCAGCCCCTACCGAGATGCCAACGAGGTTACTCTATGGCAAGCATTACAAGAACAGAAGCAAGGAGTGCCCCAAGAACTCGCAATCACTTGCAAAATAGGAGTATTGCCCTCCCATGCTGTGGCGACCCTCGCTCAGATCGACTTGCAAATTCAGGGCATTGGCATGATCCATGGGGCTAGTGGTCTGGGCTTCCTTCGCTGTGACAGCCAAACGGTGAAGTCTCAAACCCTTTTGGAGGTGCGATCGCTCTGCCAAAGGAACGGCGGGTTTCTCTCAATTCTGCAAGCTCCGATTCCCTTCAAGCAACAATTAGATGTCTGGGGTTATCCCGGCAATGCTTTGACCCTCA
>JAYKHH010000179.1:0-3216 GCA_035285265.1 Leptolyngbyaceae cyanobacterium
CATCGGTTAACAACTTTGCCTACCATATCTCCCTGGAAACCCCACCGGATGGGATGCATAATGGTAGCCGACATAGTGGGTATACCAATGCCCAATATCAATCCCTGGGTTGGTTGGTTGCCAAAACAGGGGTGGCCGACGATCGCCTGACCACCCACAAATCTGTGGATCGCTCCGGATCTCGCCAAGATCCCCGTAGCTTTAATACGCGCAAGTTTTTGCGATCGCTCTATTCCTATCCTAGACTGGATGAGATTGGCATGGCTTGTGCCGTTCGTCCTGCCATGCCCCAGGGAGAACATATCCTGCCAGGAGAAGAAACCCTAGGCAATGGGGCGGGTCAGTAGATAAAACTGACGGTCGCAGTCATCCTGTCAGGATATCTTGACCTCAATCCTTGCCACTCAACTTTGAGGTCAAAACAGCCACCTCATCCTAGTCTGCGAATCACTAGAATGGATACCGACCCGTGGCTAAGCCTAAAGTGGTTAAGCCTAAAGTTTATTTGTGTACTGAACCTTAAGGGTATCTATGAGCTTGTTTAGACGAAGAGTGCATCATCTCATTGATCAACTATCGGATGAAGACTTACAGAGTGTATGGACTGCACTGAAAGGGTTTTATTACGATGCCTACATGCTGAAAGCCATCCAAGAGTCCAAGGTCGCACTCAATCCTGGAGATACCCTAACCCGTGAAGAAGCCTTAGAACTCTTGCCTCTGCTATAGCCCTAAATTTGGGGTAGTCTAATGGATAGCTTGCACCTGGTAATTCTGGGAATGAGGATTGTTTTCAAGGTTGTTACTCAAACAGCTTGTTAACAAAGGTTGGCCAATCTGGGGTTGTGGTCGAAAAATTTTAATTATTTTTCGACCACAAAGGGTTTAACCTCAATCCATAATCTTTGGATTTGAGTAACCTGGCCCATTGATTTTGGCCCACCTACGAGAGGCGTACATGAGATGTGATTTATCCTCCAATATGGAGCATGTAGAGATTCTGTGAGGCTTGAAGTACGCTATGAAAGGTCTTTTCTATTAGACCTCAAGGACTTAGAGACATCCGCCTATGAGCGGGTGCGTCACTTTGTTTTTGAAGAATTTTTACAGCTTCACCAGTTGCAAGATTTACCAGAATTGGAACAAATGGGTTCGAGTTCCATCTTCTATCGATTTAGCTTGGATCATTACCTGGTGGCGATCGAGGTAACGGGTCAGATTGTCAAGTTTATTCGCATCTTGCCCAGACCCGATATTTAGGCTGGGTAGTTTCCAAAGGCCGCAAGGTCTGTGTAAGTTCTGTTGAAACTGGGGTTAGATTCTGGATGACAAGCCTTACCATGATAGGGTTAGACATTTGTCAAGCCTGATTCTACCCATCCAGGGATCATCAGCGTTGTAGGCAGATGTTTAAGAGTACGGAAGATTTTTTATCTGGTAGTCTTTCACCTCTATAAACTGGGGAATGGTTAGGACAAAATAAGGTTGAGATTTGCTATGGATACTGCTGCTCTTTGGCAACGCTACCAAGACTGGCTCTATTATCACGAAGGATTGGGGTTGTATCTGGATGTGAGCCGGATGCAGTTTAATGATGAGTTTGTAGAAGCTTTGCAGCCTAAGTTTGAGCAGGCTTTTAAAGAGATGGCAGCCCTAGAAGCGGGCGCGATCGCCAATCCTGATGAACACCGCATGGTAGGGCACTATTGGCTCCGAGATCCAGATCTAGCTCCAACGCCAGGAATAAGGAAGGATATTGTCGATACCCTAGAACAAATCGAAAGTTTTACGAAAAAAATTCATAGTGGAGCCATTCATCCCCCGATTGCTCCGAAATTCACAAATATTATCTCGATTGGGATTGGCGGATCTGCGTTAGGCCCTCAGTTTGTCGCCGAGGCTTTAGCGCCGGTCTTTCCGCCTATGGCAATTTACTTTATTGATAACAATGATCCCGCAGGCATTGACCGGGTTTTAACCCGATTGAGGGATCAGCTTGACCAGACTTTGGTTTTAACGATCTCTAAATCCGGCAGTACGCCAGAACCGCGTAACAGCATGATTGAGGTTAAAAAAGCCTATGCGGATCGGGGATTGGATTTTGCTAAGTATGCGATCGCAACCACGGGCGTTAACAGTGAACTGGATCAACTCGCCAAGGCCGAAGGCTGGCTAGAAACCTTCCCCATGTACGATTGGATTGGCGGACGCACTTCGGAATTCTCCGCCGTGGGTCTGCTCCCTGCAGCCCTCCAAGGGATCGATATTCGTGCCATGCTGGCGGGGGCGAAGGAGATGGATGTAGCGACGAGATCGCACGATCTCAAACGTAACCCAGCCGCCTTACTAGCGCTCTCCTGGTATTTTGCTGGGAATGGACGGGGTGAGAAAGATATGGTGGTGCTACCTTACAAAGATAGTTTGTTGCTATTCAGTCGCTATTTACAGCAATTAGTGATGGAATCCCTGGGCAAGGAAAAGGACTTGGATGGGAATGTGGTTCACCAGGGCATTGCTGTGTATGGCAACAAAGGTTCCACGGATCAACATGCCTATGTGCAGCAACTTCGGGAAGGGGTCTCCAATTTCTTTATGACCTTTATTGAGGTGCTGAGCGATCGCCAGGGCAGTTCCATCGAAGTAGAGCCAGGAGTGACCTCTGGAGATTACCTATCGGGCTTACTGCAAGGGACTCGTCAAGCCCTTTACGAGAACCATCGGGGATCGATTACGGTCACGATTCCAGAAGCCGATCCCCAAAGTGTGGGCGCATTGATTGCGCTTTACGAACGGGCAGTGGGTCTCTATGGCTTTTTGATCCATGTCAATGCCTATCACCAACCAGGGGTAGAAGCAGGTAAAAAAGCTGCTGCTGGGGTTCTGAATTTGCAAAGACAGGTGGTGCAAGTGCTCCAAGCTCAAAGTGCTCCCATCTCTCTAGAGACGTTAGCTGAAAAGGCAGGCGCTACGGATCAAATTGAAGCAATTTATAAAATTCTGCGTCACTTAGCCGCAAACCAAAGAGGCGTGAAAATTCAAGGCGATCTGGGACATCCCGCTAGCTTGTTAATTTCACCTTAGGCTGTGGAGCTAAGAGGGCATGGCAGTGCCATGCCCCTACCTAAGGAGATTTCTTCAAAAGCATTTACCAACCTAGGGGCAACCCCTTGTGGGTGCCCGATAGATTGAGGGCACCCACAAGGGGTTGCCCCTACG
>JAYKHH010000180.1:0-4138 GCA_035285265.1 Leptolyngbyaceae cyanobacterium
CGCCCCCAATCCACCAACAACTCCCCCTTAGCGGTTGCTGTTACCCAGAGCATCTCTGCCCGGAAGGGCAAAGCATTCAGAATAAGATTTGGAGTAAGGATTCGGGTTTAAGGGCTGAATGCTTTGCCCCTACATCCGATTGGGGTTAGGGAAAGCGATCGCCCACTGCTGGAGTTTTCCCGTGTTTTTGGTGGGTGGGTGTAGGAGTGCGATCGCTCCACCCAAACTGAAGGCGATCGGTGAACTCTATTTTTTATGCGAAGTAGTCTAGAAATATCAGGGTGAGTTAGAACCTTACCGGTTCCTTTTAGCCCTCACTCTTGCTGTAGCTCTCTCATAAGCCGCATCGTGCTCAGCAAAGCTTAAAATCTCAACCCGTCTAGGGGATGGTGACTCATAGATGTGGTAGACGAGCCTGTAAACAACATCGTTGTACTCAATCTCAACCGCCTTGCATCCTGACAACTCCCCA
Source organism: Leptolyngbyaceae cyanobacterium (assembly GCA_035285265.1). Taxonomy (GTDB): domain Bacteria; phylum Cyanobacteriota; class Cyanobacteriia; order JARCMD01; family JARCMD01; genus JAYKHH01. The sequence continues at coordinate 473 of JAYKHH010000180.1, forward strand.
TGCAGGGCATGATTAGGGATTCCTACACAAGTATGCGGGTCTACCACAAAGATAAACCCACATATCTTTTTTTCAAAATCTTCTCTAAGCTGCTCTGGGAGTTCCGGTAAATCCTCTGTGCGAACTAGGCAATGTGCCTTAACGAGGTATCTGGATTTTGTACCCACAGGTTTTGAAGTACTCCAAATTCGCCTCGATATCAATCTCTTCCCCTATCTCAATAATGGTTTCCCATTGAGTAGGGTCATTCAAGTCACGCAAGCGACTTATGGCCTTGGCTTCAGCGGATTTGGGGTTTAACCGAGATCTGATGATTCGCTTAACCTTCTTGCGTCCATTAATACGGATTGTCGTAATCATGGTGCCCTCTCTTGCTTGGACTGACTCATTGATTCATGGCTGAACTTCATGGATTCATGGGTCTGTTTAATAATGGTAAGCGGTATCCCTCAAAATGATGCTATCTATGACAACGTAACGTAGTAGATAGCGATAAATAGCGATCGCGCCCCCAATCCACAAACAACTCCCCCTTGGCTGTTGCTATTACCCAGAGCATCTGCGCCCGGAAGGGCAAAGCATTCAGAGTCACAATGGGTAGTAAGAGTTTAGGTTTAATGGCTGAATGCTTTGCCCCTACAGGGTCTTGGTCTTAGGCTTGGGGACTGGGGGATTTGGGTTGCCCTAGTGGAGCGCGATCGCCTTTTATCTAGTTAAAAACTAAATCCTGAAAGGGTGAATGCCAGGGAGTAAACTCTATCTGGGGGGGTATCAGATCTCTTCTCAGTGTGAATTGGGAATTTTATAGACTGCAATCTGTATTAAGCGTTTTAATGAAGGCTCGTGAGTAAATTGATTTCCAAGCTTCCCATTAGAATAAGTCAATACCTGACGAAGCGAGGTTGCATTCAAGCACCCCTGGATCAGGAGAAGGTTGCATGAAAGTTCCAGACCGTCAAAAGCCGAAAATTTTAGTGGTCGATGATGAGCCAGATAACCTGGATTTGCTCTATCGCACCTTTCATCGAGATTTTAAGGTCTTGCGGGCAGAGGGTGGCCCTGCCGCCCTGGAAATTCTCGCCCAGGAACCGAATATCTCGGTAATCATTTCCGATCAGCGGATGCCCTATATGAGTGGCACCGAATTCTTGAAGCTTGCCGCCGCTCAATATCCTGACATTATTCGGATTATTTTGACGGGTTATACCGATGTTGAGGATCTGGTAGAAGCCATTAACTCAGGGAACGTCTTTAGGTACGTCACCAAACCCTGGGATGACCAAGAACTCAAGGGTGTTGTGCAGCAAGCCCTAGATACCCACAATTTACTAAAAACCCGAACGCGGGAACTCACGCGCACCCTCCGCCAAGAGTCTCTACTGAATGCCGTCACGAATACCATTCGGGGTGCCCTGAACTATCGCCAGATTCCCCAAACGATTGTAGATACGCTTGGCCCCATGTTTGAGGTCAGTGCCTGTGTGTTACAAACTTTCCAGGATGAGCGTTTTGAAAATGCTTTCTTTAGTTACCAGAAGGCAGATCTGAAAGCAGAGACGGCGAAGGCAGAAGCATTGGACCAAAATCTGTGGACTCATACCGTGTGGCAAACCCTGGATGTTGAGGTAATCCAGGATGTGACTGTTTACTCTCATCTGCAGGCAGGAACGGTTGCGGAGCGATCGCGATGGCAAGCCTATCAAGACGCTGACATTCGTTCTAGTTTGGTTGTTCCCTTAATATGCCGACGGGATTTAATGGCAGTTCTAGCCCTGCATCAATGTGGCGAGGTTCGCACCTGGCAGGATGACGAAATTCAACTCTTGATTACCGTAGCGGATCAAGCGGCCCTAGCCCTTTCCCAAGCCCAATCCTACGAACAAGCCCGCGCCTCTGCTAAACGAGAAGTTCTGATTAATACCATTACCACCGCCATTCGCTCTAGCTTAGATCCTCAGCAGATCTTTGCTGCCATTACTCAGCAACTCGGACAGGCACTCCAGGTGGATGGATGCGCCTTGTCACTTTGGACTGAAGAGGATGAATATGTGCAGTGTGTGGGACTCCACGATGCCGGAATCAAACAGGAAGTGCCCCTGCCTGATCAGAACCCAGCATCTGCAAACACCCCAGCCCGTCAATTACCCCAGTCCCTAGTGCCTATTGATGGGAATCCAGTGCTTCAGCAGTTGCTCACTACTCAACAACCTGTGGTGATTGATGACTTGGATGATCATCCAGGGATGAAGAGTGTCTTTGACCTGCCCCTGAAATCGCCCGCCAGAGCGCTCTTGGTGGTGCCCTTACTATCCGATGGCAAAATCATTGGCAGTATTTCCCTGCGCCAAACCGATCAACCGCGCCGTTGGGAAACCTTTGACATTGATCTAGCATTGGCGGTGGCAGCCCAAGCGGCGATCGCCGTGCAACAGTCCCGTCTTTATCAAAAAACTCGCCAGCAAGCAGAGCAACTCCTAGAGTTAGATCGCCAAAAAACCGAATTTTTTCAGAATATCTCCCATGAATTTCGCACCCCCCTGACGTTGATGATTGGCCCCCTAGAGGCGGTGGTGAGTCGTCAGCAACCGATGCCCTACGAACAGGCAGCGATCGCCCTACGAAACTCTCGACGGCTGCTGCGTTTAGTCAATCAACTTCTAGATTTACAACGCCTAGATGCGAAGCGGATGCAACCCAATTTCCGCCCGTGCAATCTCGTTGAATTTGTGAGTCAAATTGTGGAGTCCTTCCGTCCCTACTGCGAAAAAAAGGGACTTACCCTGGTTACGGAATTTGGCTCCTGCCCCTCGATTTATCTAGATTTAGAACGATTTGACAAGGTTATCTATAACCTCTTGTCTAATGCCATGAAATTTACAAGTGCTGGGGGGACGATCACCGTGAGCCTCCAGCCTGCGGGGGGGCACAGTATCCTGAAGGTCAAGGATACGGGAATTGGCATTCGCCCGGATCAAATTCCCCATCTCTTTGAACGATTTCGGCAAGCTGAGGGATCTGTGAGCCGTAGTTATGAAGGCAGCGGATTAGGGCTGGCCCTGATGAAGGAGTTGGTAGAACTGCACGGTGGGCAGATCACCGTCGATTCTGTGTACGGAGAAGGAACGACCTTCACCGTTTGGTTACGAACGGGTACCAACCATCTCCCCCAAGGACAGGTGATTGAAGTGCCGACGGAAGTTCCCATAGAAGTTCAACCGGGTCGGGCGGCTGTGGAGCTAGCAGATTTAGATGCTGAACTTCAGGAAGATAGTGCCCATCAGAATGGGGCTGGATCCCACGAGGCAAGCCTTTCCGAGGTAGATATCTCAGCTTTGTTACGGCAAGCTCAGGCAGCCAATGCTGCGGCAGTGGTACCAGGGTCAGCTTTGATTTTAGTGGTGGATGACAACCCTGATCTGCGTAACTATGTCTCTGGGGTGCTGCAGCAAGCGGGCTACCAAGTGTGTTTAGCTCGCAATGGGGGAGAGGCATTTCAGGTAGCTCAGGCGCAGCGTCCCCAATTGATTGTGACGGATTTGATGATGCCTATGGTGTCTGGGCTAGATCTGATTCGGATGATTCGCGGTCAGGAAGATTTGAAAGGAACACCGATTGTGTTGCTCACCGCCAAGGTGGATGAGGACACCCGTCTGGAAGGGGTAGAAC
>JAYKHH010000181.1:0-3312 GCA_035285265.1 Leptolyngbyaceae cyanobacterium
ATGCTTTATCACATGATGGAAGACTAGTGTTGGAGGTAGCGGCTGGGCGAGCGGTTGATAATTATCAATTTTTGAAGGACATTTTTCAGGCGTGTATGATGCACGGAGTAGAATATTTAGTGCTTGCAGTAAGAAATGACTATCGAAAGCATGATGATTTCAAAAAAATTTACACTTTTCTAGAAACTCTATACATAAGTAACAGGCTCCATTTACCGTTAAAGGGAATATTACTTATCGGCTATTAAGCACAAAAATGAGACCAATGAGATCGCTTGCACTGCTCATTGAGTTGTCAGATGTGCCAATTGCCTATGCTGAAGAAGATAGCAGTTGATTCTTGATGACTTTGAAGATGAGAGCCTTGTCTGGATAGAAACTCTAAACTTCATCCTCTGAACCTTCCGCTAACAGTAAAAAGTATTCGATATGTTTTTCTTTTCCCTACAAGAAGTTGACGAATCTCCTGGTTAAATTCTTGGCTTTCAGGAGCAATGACACACCGATTGGGGAAATTCTGCAATGAACGGATTGCAGCCAGAAGTTCGTCGTACCATTGACTTGCAGTTGTCGCATCAATATTAGCTTCGATCCACCGAAATGCTGCTTCAATTTCATTCAGCGCTTGAGGTAAGACTTAAACTTCGTAGGTCATGCGCTTGGCGGACTGTTTAACTTGGTTCTGAGTTCTTCTAGTGCGGCGATCGCAGGTCTAGCTTTTCCTTCTGCCAGCTCTTGTAGTCCTTGTCTTACACCAGCAACCGTCTCCAAGTATTCCAACTGATCTAACAGTTGCTGATACCCTTCGGCACTCTGAACCACTAATTCAGACACGCCGTTCACCGTTAGCACTAAAGGCGACTTGGTTTCCCTTAACTGCTGGATGAATTCACTGGTGTTGCGCTTGAAGTTTGAAAGTGAGTTAATATCGCGGCTAATATTCAGCATGGAACCAAAGCACTAAATTTAATGCAAATATAGTGTTCTATTTTAGCAGTTCTACAATGATGGCGGTATAAACTGTATAAACCTAACCTTGGGTTGGGGCAAATGCTGGTACTGGGCAGATTTGCTTTCAATTTCTTGAAGTTGTCCCAGGGCTAACCCACAGGGTCTGCCGTACTTGGCTTTTACGCGATCGCTAGCGATTGTCAGGGCCGTGCGCGATCGCTGCACAAAATCCTCTAATTCGTAGTCAGTGTTGGGGGTGAAATATTCTTTGACGACTAAGGAGGGAGAATAACAGGTGTCTTGGGAACCGTCGGACCATTGAATTTGAAAACGGATTTCAGGCATAGGGAGTAGGTGTCAGGTGTCAGGTGTCAGGTGTCAGAAAGTTTTGAGCATTCAACTCAGTCAAACGCAGGCATCGGCTTTTTAAGGGGATTATTTTTTCAGTGAATCAGCCCCACCTTGATAAAGGGAGGGAGGGGAATCTCATCGCTTTGCGATTGATAGTAGAACTCTTCAAACAGGTTCCTAGGATTCGAGGTAGTTTACCTCAAACTGCAACTGGAGTCATGTAGCTTAAAATGCTGGTCTAACCTAGCCTTGGTGTATCTTTAGTCCTGGGGGAGCCTGCGATGAGAGATATGATCGAAATGTAGGGGGCGATCGCTAGGTGCGTCAAAATCAATCAAGGGGCCTTTGGGAACAATGCCCGTGGGATTCACGGAGGGGTGGCTTTTGTAATAGTGCTGCTTAATGTGATCCAGGTTGCAGGTCTCCTTCACACCGGGTTGTTGATATAGCTCCTTCAGATAATTCCACAGGTTGGGATAATCTCGGATTTGGCGGAGATTACACTTAAAGTGCCCATAGTAAACTGGGTCAAAGCGCAATAGGGTCGTGAACAAGCACCAGTCTGCTTGTGTAATGAGGTTGCCACATAGATACCGCTGTTCCTTTAAGACCCCTTCCCAATGATCGAGGGCAGCGAACAAGTCTGTGACTGCTTCTTCGTAGGCAGATTGGGTTGTAGCGAACCCGGCTCGATAGACTCCATTATTGATCGGTTGATAAATCGCATCCATAGTTTGGTCAATCGTCTGCCACAGGGCTTTGGGATAAAAATCCACCCCTGGTTTAGCCAAGGCAGTAAACTCCGTATCCAACATACGGATAATCTCGCGGGATTCATTATTGATAATAGTGCTGGTTTGTTTGTCCCACAGGATCGGCACCGTTACCCGCCCGGTATAGGTGGGTTGGGCTTTTATGTAGATCTCGCGCAGGTATTGAGCGCCATTCACCACGTCTGGGATACAGCCTGGAGCGTTAGAAAATGCCCATCCCTCATCTCCCATGTAGGGATCAACGATAGAGAGGGAAATCACGGTTTCTAAACCCTTCAGTTTCCGCATAATTACCGTTCGGTGCGCCCAAGGGCAGGCTAGGGAGACATAGAGGTGGTAGCGATCGCTCTCAACGGGATAGCCACTCGAACCATCGGCGGTAATCCGGTTCCGGAAGGTGGTAGGGGGGCGAAGGAAGCGTCCTTGGGTATCTTCCTGGGAGCGCCGACTTACCCATTGACCGTCAACCAACATTCCTAGTGCCATCTGTGCCTCCATTGGTAGTGTAGATCCTTCCTCTATTGTCCACCGTAACTACTCAGGCTGGGATAGGGGAGATTGAGGATGACCCGAAAACAGATCCATGAGGGCATCCAACAGATTATGGCCCTGCTTACGCAGGGTAGCCAGATAACCCCGAATGCAACAGAACTGTTTTGCCCCCGCTTCAGAACGAAAGCAGCCTGAGATTTTCTGTTTGAGTTTCATCATGCGGAGATCCCGCTCGGCTTGATTGTTATCAAAAGGGATCGCAAAATTATGCATAAAGCCGAGCACCGAGGCTTGCTGAGACCGGGGGCGTTCCAACAGATTGCGCGACGGCGAGCGTTTCGGATGACCTCGTTTTTTCGGAGCCTGCGGCGATGGACTGGGCAGCGGATTCAGCGCCAAGCCCTGGTCTAAAATCGCCTCATGGCGGGCGGCAAAGGCTTCGCGTTGGGTCGGTTCTAAGGCATCCTGCCCTTGGGCTTGGGCCTGCTCCACTTGGTGATGAATCGTGACCAAGAGCAAGCTCATTTGAAACGCCCACGCCTGATCAGAGTGCTCCAGGATAAATTGCAACTCCCGCAAGTGATAGGAAGTCCTAATGCTTTGCCCTCTGCATGCGATCGCCCCCAATCCACCAACAACTCCCCCTTAGCGGTTGCTGTTACCCAGAGCATCTCTGCCCGGAAGGGCAAAGCATTCAGAATAAGATTTGGAGTAAGGATTCGGGTTTAAGGGCTGAATGCTTTGC
>JAYKHH010000182.1:0-4192 GCA_035285265.1 Leptolyngbyaceae cyanobacterium
ATGAATCTGATCCAAGCCATTGTTTTGGGTATGGTGCAAGGATTAACGGAATTTTTGCCGATTAGTAGTACTGCCCACCTGAAGGTGGTTCCTGTAGCCTTGGGGTGGGGTGATCCAGGGGTGACCTTTACTGCTGTGATTCAACTGGGGAGCATTGCCGCTGTGCTTTGGTATTTTTGGGCCGACTTAACCCAGGTGACTCAAGGCTCCATTAAAGCGATCGCTCAGCGGGATTATGCTTCTCAGGATTTTCGGATGGCTGTAGGCATTGCCCTCGGCACGATTCCGATTGTGATTGGGGGTCTTGCCATCAAGCTATTCATTCCCGATTTTGATCAATCTCCACTGCGCCATATGAGTGCGATCGCTGGGGCTTCTATCTTCATGGCGATCCTACTGGGAATTGCAGAGCGCCTGGGCCAACGACGACGGGACTTTACAGCCCTAGGTAGCAAGGATGGGGTGATGATGGGCTTAGCTCAAGCCCTAGCCTTAGTGCCAGGAGTTTCTCGCTCTGGTTCTACCCTGACTGCCGGATTGTTTATGGGCTTAGAACGATCTGCCGCTGCCCGTTTTTCTTTCCTATTAGGGATTCCAGCTATTACCCTAGCGGGCTTAGTAGAATTGAAGGATGTCCTCAAGGATGGACTCGGTGGGGCAGGGGTGCTACCCATTATAGTTGGAGTCATTTCAGCCGCTGTCTTTTCCTATGCTTCGATCGCTTGGTTAATTAATTTCTTAAAGACCAAAGACACCTGGATCTTTGTTTGGTATCGGCTAGCGTTTGGAGTGGTCATTTTAGGGGCGATCGCCACCCATCTTTTACCCAATGTTTAAGCTAGACATCGGTTCGATGACCTAATTTTTTCTATACCTAGTACAGGCAAAATCAGGCTATCGTCAAACTAAAGATTAAAAATCCGAAATGACTGATATGAACAGCGAACCCAGCAGACTCGACCGGATTGAATCGGCTATTGAAGCCCACGATCGACAAATCGAATTACTGTTTACGGCCCTGAGTCAAACCAACGATGTTCAGCGGACCATGCTAGAAGCAATCAACCGATTGGGGACGACTATGGTAGACCTAGCTCAAACGGTAGATGGTGTGTCTCAACAACACCAACAACTCGCAGAGCGACAACAACAACTCGCAGAGCGACAACAACGGTTTGCAGAGGAACAACAACAACTCGCAGAGCGGCAACGCGAAACTGATGAACGCTTTAACGTGTTATTAGAAGAAGTTAGGTTTTTGATCCGGCGCATGGATAACACGGATGGTTGAGAATATCCCCCATGCGGCAAATATATGCCTCAGTGATCCCATGAATCTACATGAGTGAGTTATCAATTCGTCCCGCCCTAATTACCAAGGTATTGCCCGATTCCATTGCTGCTGAGATTGGCTTTGAACCGGGCGATCGCCTCATTGCCATTAATGGTCAGCATCCCCGTGACTTAATTGACTATCAATTTCTCTGTGCTGAGGAATTCTTAGACCTAGAGGTTTTAGATACTGTTGGCAAAACCCATCAGATCGAAATTGAAAAGGACTACGACGACGATCTAGGGCTGGAATTTGATACGGCTTTGTTTGATGGCTTGATCCAATGCAACAACCGCTGCCCCTTCTGCTTCATTGACCAGAAGCCCCCTGGAATGCGGCAAACTCTTTATCTTAAGGATGACGATTATCGCCTTAGCTTTCTCTACGGTAGTTACCTTACCCTAACCAACCTAACCCAGCGAGATTGGGACAGAATTGCCCAGATGCGCCTATCGCCTCTCTATGTTTCAGTCCATGCTACGGAAACATCGGTGCGGGAGCAGCTTCTAAAAAATCCCCGTGCAGGCAAAATTCTAGAACAATTACGGTGGTTTCAAACTCAACGGTTACAGATTCATGCCCAGGTTGTGCTGTGTCCCGGTATCAACGATGGGGAGCATCTCCAGCAAACCTTGCTAGATTTAGCGAAATTTCATAAAGGAGACACGCCTGCCGTTGCCTCCGTTGCTGTAGTTCCTGTGGGTTTAACCCGCTTTCGCCCAGCGGAAGATGAACTGGTGCCTGTAACTCCCAGTAAAGCCAGGGAAGTGATTGCTCAAGTTCAAGCTCTCCAGCTTACATTTCGTCAGCAATTGGGGTCAACCTTCGCCTGGTTAGCTGATGAGTGGTTTTTGATTGCAGGTCAGGAGTTACCAGCCGAGTCTGACTATGAGGATTACCCCCAGATTGGCAATGGGGTTGGGTCTATCCGCCAGTTCCTCAAACAATTTGAATCCGCAGCGCAGCAGTTACCCCCACACATCCCCTCACCCAAGACTTATACCTGGGTAGTCGGTAACGCAGTCGAACAAGCCTTTCAACCGATTGTGCAGCGGCTCAACCTAGTTAAGGGATTGACCGTGAATATGGTGGCTCTTTCTAGCTCTTACTGGGGGCAAACCATGACGGTAACTGGATTACTGACTGGACAGGACTTACTTCCTGTTCTTCGGAGTCAAGATTTAGGGGATGGAATTCTCCTGCCCGCTGTGATGCTCAAGGATGAGGACACCCGCTTTTTAGATGATATGACGGTGAAAGACTTGGCCCATCAACTCAACACCCGCATCTGGAAACTTTCCAATGTTGAGGAACTGATTGCAGCCTGTGCAGGTTCCTTACCTCCCCAGGATTTCTAGATTGGGAGGATGCGTGGCAAGTTAGAGCCAGGAAGGAATAAAGGGCTGATCATCCCAGAACTTCTCAGTCCCCCAGTCTATCGTCAACAAGCGTACTATTGCACCTTGTAAATGCGGGATCGGCTCTTAACGTTACCGTTGATGGTCAGAGAGGTGGTAACCACAGATATGAAGTAACAGATATGAAGTAGAAGCGGCAAAGGGAATGTCATAGGTAATCTCTAACACTGTTCATTGTGTTACTTGTAGAACATGAGCCAACAATTTCATGAGGTGGAGACTTAACACCATCAAAAGAGTAGTAGAATTGAGAACTCTCCACTCTCCTAGACAGTGGAGGCTTCTGAAAAAGGTAGCAAATTCCACCTGCAGGTAGATGGCTGTACATGGAGGAATGGCTGCATAGTAGCTAGAGACTCATGAATTACTCGCATGGTTGGGCTGCTCTTTTGAACACGAAGGGCAGCTTTTTTTGGGTTGAGCTTGCAAAGCAATAGCGTATCCTGAGCATCAAAAGCGTCATACTATTTTTGATGGTGTACTCTGAATGGCTCTCTGATGTGGATCAGCGGGGGCGATCGCCCTTCGGCCTGCTGATTAAATTGAGTGGTTTGTCCCATTGACGGGCAATCAGATGATACCGTGGTTATTTTTGGAGATTGTCCAGTCCCTCCAAAAATTCTTAACAGAACACTAGCTGCATGAGTAATTTCCTGGCTTTAGACTTTGAGACCGCAGACAATGGTGCAGACAGTGCCTGTGCAATTGGCCTCGTGCGAGTTGAGGATAATCAAATTGTGCAACGCGACCATTATTTGATTCGTCCGCCCCGCAGACAGTTTATGTTCACCCATATCCATGGCATTACCTGGCAGGATGTCTCCAACCAACCTTGCTTTGGAGAACTTTGGCCCACCATTAGTCCTATTTTGGAGGGCATTGACTTTATCGCTGCTCACAATGCCTCTTTCGATCAAAGAGTGCTCTATGCCTGCTGTGACAGTTATAACTTAGCAAGACCCCCCCACAGATTTGTCTGTACCGTTCAACTCGCTCGCAAGGTTTGGAAACTTCACCCCACCAAACTACCCAACGTTTGTCAATTTTTGGGTATTGAATTAGACCACCACCAAGCCTTGTCAGATGCTACGGCTTGCGCTCAAGTCGTTATTGCAGCCCATCAATATCAACACCAGTAACATTAGCACCGGTAACATCAGCCACTTAAAGCGTAGCTGCTTGTGTAGCATGGGTCGTTTTGCTTGCCGTTGGGAATCTGGCCGTTTTTGATCATGCTCTGGGAATTGGCATCTGGGGCAGGGGAAGAGCAGTGGATGACAGGGAGAGCACCCCACCCTCTACCTTGTCAGAGAGACACCGCCTGGAGCCTTACCGCTTTACGACACCATGGATTTGACACAAATACTGATACGGCTTATAAATTTATCATGAATTCGGAAAACCCATTCGGGTTTGCCTCCGTTATTGTACTTAGGCTGTT
>JAYKHH010000183.1:0-4250 GCA_035285265.1 Leptolyngbyaceae cyanobacterium
CTTTGCGGTCAGAGTTATCCCCAAACCCGGAACAGATGGGAAAGGTCGCATTGGTGTGCAGCTATTTCCCAATGGCAAAACGACCTATCGCCGCCCCTCTAGTATTGGGGAAGTGTTGGGCTTGGCAGCCAACCAGTTTCAAGACATTGTGGTACGCACCTTCCAAGGGTTCGCGCAGTTAATTACCCACTTTCAAGACACCGTAGGGCAGGTTTCCGGCCCCGTGGGAATTGTCGAACAGGGTGCTAAATTTGCCAAGGCTGACTCCGCCAACCTATTAATGTTCGCGGCTCTGATCAGCATTAACTTGGCCGTCATTAATATTCTGCCTCTTCCTGCTTTGGATGGTGGGCAGCTTGCCTTCCTGCTGATTGAAGGACTCAGCGGCAAACCCCTCCCCACTAAAATTCAAGACGGCGTGATGCAAACAGGGCTGGTATTGCTACTAGGGCTAGGAATTATCTTGATTATTCGAGATACCACTCAACTAGAGGGGGTGCAAAAGTTGTTGCGGTGAGTATTACTCGCAAATTATCTGCTAAGAAACAACGGGCACTAGAAATTCTGATTCGCCTTAAGCGGCTCTATCCAGACGCCACCTGCTCGTTGAACTATGCCACGCCCGTCCAACTCCTGGTGGCCACGATTCTCTCCGCTCAATGTACTGATGAGCGAGTCAATCAAGTAACACCAGAGTTATTCCGACGCTTTCCCGATGCTCCTGCCCTCGCCAGTGCCGACCTGGAAGTATTGGAGCAGTTAGTGCGTTCTACGGGGTTTTATCGTAACAAAGCCAAGAATATTCAAGGCGCTTGCCGCATGATCGTGGCTGAATTTGGAGGAGAAGTTCCCCAAGTGATGGAAGATCTGCTGCGGTTGCCAGGGGTTGCCCGTAAAACGGGGAATGTCGTGCTTGCCCATGCCTACGGCATCAATGCAGGCGTGACCGTTGATACCCACGTTAAGCGCTTAACCTATCGTTTAGGTTTAACCAAGGAGACCGATCCGGTTCGGGTAGAACGGGATCTGATCCGCCTATTACCTCGCGTAGATTGGGAAAACTGGTCAATCCGGCTGATCTACCATGGTCGGGCCGTGTGTGTGGCACGAAGCCCCCGGTGCGATCGCTGCGAACTTGCCGATCTATGCCCTTCTGCCTATCGAGCTACCCCTGTTTCAGAAGGAACGCAGCAGCCTGCGGAGGTTGAGAGTTAAAGAGCAGGTGTCAGGTGTCAGGTGTCAGGTATCAGGTATCAGGCTTCGACAAGCTCAGCCCGAACGGAGCCGATGCAACCGTTTACCCTGAGCTTGTCGAAGGGTGTCCTGAGCTTGTCGAAGGGTGGTAGGTTTCAAGGATTGGAGTGGTTTGTCCAGCTTGGGGCTGGTAGCCTTCCTAGGATTGAGCTACAATTAGAAGCTGTGTCTTTATTTTTGGATATTAAGGCGGTTCATGGCTAAAAAGAGTATGATTGAGCGCGAGAAAAAGCGCCAAAAGCTTGTAGACAAATACGCTGAGAAGCGGCAAGCCTTGAAGGAAGAGTTTGAGAGCGCCACTTCTCAACAGAAAAAACTTGAAATCCATCGCAAAATACAACAACTACCACGGGCTAGCTCTCCCACTCGGTTGCGGAATCGTTGCTGGGTGACAGGTCGTTCTAGAGGTGTTTACAGCGACTTTGGCTTATCTCGTCACGTGATTCGCGAGATGGCTCACCAAGGGCTTTTGCCTGGTGTTGTCAAGGCTAGTTGGTAAAACAGCTAGGCATTAGGGCCTTTTAGTGCTGAAGATTAGGGGCTATTAGCCTTGATCAGCAAATTAAGATTTTCTTGCACAGTCTGGTGAAGCTGATCGACCAAAGTATTGACTGTGCCAGTTCGATTTTTCTGATATTGCTCAAAATGAGCTTTAAGGTTGATAGGCTCTCCCACTTGTAGCAGAGCCTGTCTATGCCCCTTAGGGACGGGTTGATCAATTTTGAAAACCTCTCGTTCTAAGCGAGTCAGTGTATCTAAAAATCGCTCAGGGGTAGGGTCTGCGGCAACATAGCCATCGTAGATGGCATCAAAATTGAGCAAGCGCATCATTGCCTGATAGATAAAGTCTGGACTCCAAATCCCTTTAGTTTCTAGGGTCGCAGCTTTACTCTCCAGTGCATAAAGAATTTTGTAGACCCGTTCTCGCACGGGTTCTCCCAGGTTTGTAGGCAGGGATAGCTTTTGCTCACAGCATTCTAGGATGTGGGATCGGAGCTTGAGGATGCGCTCATTCCAAGGTTGTTGGCTAGTGTCTGGTGTATGTAGTTCATAATCCAGCTCTAGGCTAACTAAGACCCGTTCTGCGATCGCCCGCAATCGTTCATAGGGGCTAGGGGCTGTGGGCACTTGCAAAGCAGTTTCTAAGCGACTCAGGGTTTGGTCAATCACCTGGGTCATGTCTTCGGTATAACGGTACTTGATGCTAATCGGGACAACGTATAAATCGGGTACCGGTTCTCCCTGTTTGACCCACTTATTCATAGCCTGAAATGCCATTTGCACGGCACCCGATCGAAATGGCATCACCGTATCATTCTGAAACGAGCAACCCCCTTCAGCAAAGATAACCAGGTGACACTGGGGTTGGGTGAGGAGTTCTAGGGTTTGAGCAATGCTGGCGCGATCGGCTAAACCACGACGAATCGAATACACGCCTACCTTGGGGAAGAAATACCTGAAAAATCCTTTGAACTGCTCATAGGCTGCCAAATAGTAAAAGGGTTGCTTTAATCGTCCTGACAATAGAAAAATTACGATGGGGTCATGAAAAGTCGGATGATTGGGCAACATTAAGCATCGCTGGTCGCGAAGTCCCCTCATTTTTTCTAAACTATCCGCACTCACCTTTAGATCAACTCGGTACTGGAAGTGGGTAACGATAGGAGCCAGAATCTGAAACACCCGGACTAACAACGGATGAAGCTGAGGTGGATAAAAATCCGGTGCTTTATTGTCCACAGCAACGATCAATTCCTAAACTATCTAGCAGTAAGTCACTCACTGCATTGGCGATCGCAAACTCACTAAAAAAACTTTTAGAAAAGTCGAACCCTTGCATCTCCGTCACAATGGCAATCACCAGCGACCCCAAATCGTTTTCACCTTCCATCCGGTGACGCATATAGACTTGGCTGGCTCGGTGAGCAATCTGTTCATTGACTGGCTCTGGGATAAATTCCTGATCCAGCCATTGATGCAGCGCAGTTCGCAACCATTCCTCTTCCTGTTGAGGAGCCGTTGCCGGGGGTAGGGTAATGGGTGCAATGGGTTCAGACATGATTAGGTGTCAGAAGTCAGATTTGTAAATTGTAAGATGGGTTAGAGATCACGTCACCCATCTAGATATTGGGTTTTCTCTGTCCACTCAACCTACCGATCAGAGATGCTTGAGTTTCTTCTCATCAATCTAGCCTATGGTAATGGGCGATCGCTCCATTGGTGGGATCGCAGATTTTTGATAGCCTTAAGCCTATGACTGATGAAGCTTGTACGGAAGATATTCTATTTGAGGTTGAGACCCCGCTTGGCTTTTGTGTACGCACAACAATCAGTTACTGGGAACTGATTACAACTGTCAAGCACCCGATCATGCGAGGTCGAGAATCTGATGTTCAGCAAACGTTGATAAAGCCGGATGCGGTTCATCTCAGTAAAAGTGACCCGCAAGTGTATTTGTTCTATAGAGCAGATGGGACGCAGCGATGGGTTTGTGCAGTTACAAGGCGCTTGAAAGATCAAGGGTTTTTGATTACAGCTTATCGAACAGGTGCAATTAAGGAGGGAGTATTAATATGGCCCAAGTGAAGGTATTTCATGATCGGATTGGCAATACGTTAGTGGTTTGGTTTGGCAATCCAGAGGATGAGTATGAGGTAGAGGAAACGGGGGATGAGGTGATTTTAATGAAGAATCAACAAGGTCATGTGATTGGTTTTGAGAAACTAAATTTTATCCCAGCTTCATCAGAACCTGTACGTGTGGCTTTTGAAGCATTTGCTAGGTCGATTTTAGGCTCACCCTGACACCGAATTAAATCCGGGCGGGGGTTCGGACTTGTTGGACAAAGTTAGACAGAATTTGTAAGCCGGCGGTGGAGGATTTTTCGGGGTGGAATTGGACGGCCATCAGGTTGTCCTTGGCGATCGCGGCTGTCACAACCTGACTCCCGTGGGTCACCGTAGCAGCTCGGATCTGAGGATCGCTGGGGTCAACGT
>JAYKHH010000184.1:0-5819 GCA_035285265.1 Leptolyngbyaceae cyanobacterium
TTCCCGGTTGGCAGAAACGGCATCCCCGCGTACACCCTCGACGGATTTCAATGGTGAGGCGATCGTGTACCGTTTCCACGTAGGGAACTAAGCCAATGGAATAGGCAGGGATAGGGGTAGCCACCCGACGCAGAATTCTTTCTGGCACGTCAGACCGAAGGGGGCGTACTGATCCGTTTTCCGTTAATTCGTAGAACTGGGGTACGTAAACCCCTGGCACCTGGGCCAAATCTAATAACAGGGCTTCCCGACTTAACCCCATCGCCTTGCCCTCTTCAATCACCAAGCCAATTTCTGGCAGGAGCTCTTCGCCATCCCCAAGGGCGATGAAATCAAAAAAATCAGCATAGGGTTCAGGGTTAGACGTAGCAGTTTGTCCCCCAGCAAAAATCAGCGGATAGCTGCCTTGCTCTACATTCCATGCGCTTGAGCTAGATCGCTCTTGCCAGGTCAAGGGAATCCCCGCCAGGTCGAGCATTTCTAAAATATTGGTGGCCCCTAGCTCGTAGCTCAGGCTAAAGCCCAACACATCAAAGCAATTCAACGCAGCCTTAGACTCAACGGCAAATAGAGAAGTTTGAGTCGTACGAAGTTTCGTGGCAAGATCCGGGGCCGGTAAATAGGCGCGATCGCACAGTTGGTGAGGCTGGGCATTCAAGATGTTATAGAGAATAATATGCCCTAGATTAGAAGCCCCCACCTCATAGACTTCAGGATAGGTGAGCACCCAACGCACACGGGCAGTATGCCAAGGCTTATGGACTGCACCGAGTTCATTGCCCAGGTAACGAGCGGGTTTTAGAATCTCTGGGGTCAGTAATTCTTCAATGGCAACTGCCACGGCAGACTCCTAGTTAAGGTACTCAACCTCCATCATACGCTTGCCCCTCTGCGCCTGGGTTGGCTGAAGGTGCGATCGCCCAATCACACCCTAGAATAAAAGTAATCTTTGCAATGGGCGAGTAACCTCATGCTCAGCAGCAAGCGGCACAAGCTCAGTAACGGGCACAACGTCTAGCAGAACAATTGAGAGCTTTGGGGATTGAGCCCGAACAACTTGAATAGTTCAATTCGTAGAAAATCCAGTTCTAGAATCTTAATCTTTTACTAATGGTCAATTCCGGGGGAGAGGTAACAACCTGTAAAACTCACCTAGCCATTAAATCTATGACCGTAGATTTACTGCCAGCGGTTCTAGACTTGGATCAACTTTGCTTGGGTGGGCTTTGGACATTAGAAGGTTACCAGAGAGAATTGGCAAGCCCGAATAGCGATTTACTGGTTTTATCCAGCCCAGAAGCCTTAATTGGGTTAGGGTGCCTTTGGGCAATTTTGGAAGAAGCCCACATCACCATTTTGGGAATTCGCCCAGATTACCAGGGCCAGGGGCTAGGGCAAGCGCTCTTTTTGGCTCTCCTAGTCAGTGCTCAAAAGCGCGGATTAGAACGGGCTACCTTGGAGGTTCGCGCGTCTAACCAAGCTGCCCTAGCCCTTTATCAAAAGTTTGGTCTTCGAGAGGCAGGGCGACGACGCCACTACTATCCAGATACAGGGGAGGATGCGCTGATTCTTTGGCGTAGTGGTTTGCAAGCACCCCAGTTTGAGCAAGCTTTAGAGACATGGCATCAACAAATATACGGGCGACTACAGGCAGCAGGTTGGTGCTTATTCAATGAATCTGTTTAGTCGTACAGGATGCATATCAGACATTGGTTAAGAAAGCCCTCTTGACAGCTCAGCAAGCTTTTGTAGACAATTTCGCCATCGGGGAGTATGTAAGAAACCTCCTCTTGGAGATCAATTAAGTTAAGTTCGGGTATCACTCCATCAACCTGCTGCCTAGGGTATAGTAGCCGGATAAATTCCCTATGCTAGAATCAGCTTACCCGGCACGACAGCAGGTGATGGACGTAACCCTATGTTTGAACGCTTCACAGAAAAAGCCATTAAAGTTATCATGCTGGCCCAGGAAGAAGCACGTCGTCTAGGACATAACTTCGTGGGTACAGAACAGATCCTCTTGGGTCTGATTGGAGAAGGGACCGGCGTCGCCGCCAAAGTACTGAAATCTATGGGCGTCAATCTTAAAGATGCTCGGATTGAAGTCGAAAAGATCATTGGTCGAGGTTCAGGCTTCGTTGCTGTGGAAATTCCTTTCACGCCACGAGCTAAGAGAGTTTTAGAACTTTCTCTAGAAGAAGCTCGACAACTTGGTCATAACTACATCGGAACAGAACATTTGCTCCTAGGCTTGATCCGCGAGGGAGAAGGTGTAGCAGCAAGGGTTCTAGAAAACTTGGGAGTTGACCTTTCTAAAGTTCGGACACAGGTAATCCGGATGCTGGGAGAGACTGCGGAAGTCTCTACGGGTGGTAGTCAACGTCGTACCAAAACCCCAACCTTGGATGAGTTTGGCTCTAACCTGACTCAAATGGCAGCCGACGGTAAACTGGATCCCGTAGTAGGTCGCCAAAAAGAAATTGAGCGCGTGATCCAAATTCTGGGTCGTCGTACCAAAAACAACCCTGTTTTAATCGGTGAACCAGGGGTTGGTAAAACCGCGATCGCCGAAGGACTGGCCCAACGCATTGCCAACAATGACATCCCCGACATTTTGGAAGAAAAGCGGGTAGTCACCCTCGATATTGGTCTGCTAGTGGCAGGAACCAAATACCGGGGAGAATTTGAAGAGCGTCTCAAAAAAATCATGGATGAGATTCGCTCTGCCGGAAATGTCATTCTGGTGATTGACGAAGTCCATACCCTAATTGGGGCAGGGGCTGCGGAAGGTGCAATTGATGCGGCCAATATCCTCAAACCCGCGCTAGCACGGGGTGAACTCCAATGCATTGGAGCCACCACCCTGGATGAATACCGCAAGCATATTGAGCGAGATGCCGCCCTAGAACGCCGGTTCCAGCCTGTGATGGTGGGCGAACCCAGCGTTGATGAAACAATTGAGATCCTCCGAGGCTTACGGGAGCGCTATGAGCAGCACCACAAGCTGAAAATCTCCGATGCGGCCCTTGATGCCGCCGCCAAACTCTCGGATCGCTATATTTCAGATCGCTTCCTGCCTGATAAAGCCATTGACTTGGTAGATGAAGCAGGCTCTAGAGTCCGGTTAATCAACTCGCAACTGCCTCCCGCTGCGAAGGAACTGGATAAGGAATTGCGTCAAGTCTTAAAAGACAAGGATGATGCCGTTCGCTCCCAAAACTTTGACAAGGCTGGAGAGTTACGCGATCGCGAAATGGAAATCAAAGCGGAAATCCGGGCGATCGCTCAAAACAAGAAAAATGACGCGACCTCTGGCGAAGACTTCTCTCCGGTGGTGACCGAGGAAGATATTGCTCAGATTGTGGCTTCTTGGACGGGTGTTCCGGTCAATAAGTTAACGGAATCCGAATCCGAAAAACTCCTGCACATGGAAGACACCTTGCACCAGCGATTGATTGGTCAAGAAGAAGCCGTGAAGGCAATTTCCCGCGCCATTCGTCGCGCCAGGGTTGGGCTCAAGAATCCCAACCGACCGATTGCTAGCTTTGTCTTCTCTGGGCCAACCGGAGTCGGTAAAACAGAATTGGCGAAGTCCCTAGCTGCCTACTTCTTCGGTTCCGAAGAAGCGATGATCCGTCTGGATATGTCGGAGTACATGGAACGCCATACCGTTTCCAAGCTGATCGGTTCTCCTCCGGGCTATGTAGGCTACAACGAAGGTGGACAACTCACTGAAGCCGTGCGTCGCCGCCCCTACACTGTGGTGCTATTCGACGAAATTGAGAAAGCCCATCCCGATGTTTTCAACATGCTGTTGCAAATTCTGGAAGATGGTCGCTTAACCGACGCCAAAGGACGCACCGTGGACTTCAAGAATACCTTGTTAATCATGACCTCGAACATTGGTTCTAAGGTGATTGAGAAAGGTGGCGGCGGTCTTGGGTTTGAATTCTCCACTGAAAGTCAAGCGGATTCCCAGTACAACCGCATTCGCTCCTTGGTGAACGAAGAACTCAAGCAATACTTCCGACCAGAGTTCCTCAACCGTCTCGACGAAATTATTGTCTTCCGTCAGCTTTCTAAGGATGAGGTCAAGAGTATTTCTGACATCCTGCTCAAGGAAGTCTTTAGTCGCTTGGCTGAGAAGGGAATTACCCTCGAAGTCACGGAGCGATTCAAGGATCGCCTCGTCGAGGAAGGTTACAACCCCAGCTACGGCGCACGGCCCCTACGCCGAGCCATTATGCGCTTGCTAGAAGACTCCCTTGCTGAGGAGATCCTCTCTGGGCGCGTCAAGGACGGTGATACAGCCGTGGTTGATGTGGATAGTGAAGGACAAGTCAAAGTGTTGCAAGGTGAGAAGCGAGAACTTCTGCCCCAAGCCGCTGAATCAGTCTAAGAGGGTGTTGGAAAAGGGGAGCGTGACGTCACAGGATGTAGCGCCTCCCATCCCCAGAGGCCCAGAAAGTGCATTCAGTCGTTGAAGGTGATCCCGCTGACCAGCCTTCATCTTGACCTAAGAGGATTTTTCAAGCACCTTCTAAACGGCTCACATTCAGTTTAGGTTGCACTCTTAAGTGAGTAATCAGCAAATAAGTTTATTCAATGGTAGAGAATCCATCATTCTCTACCATTTTTTTTAGGTTTAACCTCATATGCCATGGGCTGGACAATTTAGTATATATGTACTACTATTATTTTGGTCTACTGGAACAGATTCACTGGAACAGATTCACTATGAATTCAGCCCCAACCCTTTCCCGGCATCTGGAAGTTATCGTAAGTCCTGCCCCTAACGGGCGGGTACCCACAGGTCATCTTCAGGCTTTGCTGACCTTGATTTGTAGCCAAGTAGAGGTTTACCACCCCAGTCATCTCTCTGCAAACATTAAAGAAGTAGAGGAGTCAGGCTGTTTAAACCTAGTCATTGTGATTCAAACGGACTTGAATCCAGCCCTCAAACTCAGCTTGCTCACTGAACTAGATAGGTGGTGGCACCAAATTAAGCGCAGTTGCGATCGCTTGGTGCTGACGGTACGCTAGCAAAATGACTACGATTACCCTCATTCCCGTCTGGGGCCTCAGGGATAGTGGGCGATGATCTACAAGATCTGGAGATCAAAAGTTCAGCTTTACATAAACCAATCTTCCCAGATTAATGGATGGCTGATTGACCTCGATGGGGGCAGTGCCACTCGCAGTGCCTGTACCCAAGTGATCAAACGCATGGGGGAGTTGGCTCAGGTAATTGGGGTAAGAATTCGCTTGATCTACCCTCTGCCGTACCCTAGTCAGTACAATCCGATAGAACGCTGTTGGGCGGTGCTAGAAAATTAATGGAATAGGGCAATTTTAGATTCAGTTGAAGCGGCACTCGTATGGGCTAGCCCAATGACCTGGAAGGGAATTGGGTCTATCGTTCCCCTCGTCGCAGCCTATCTTATACATAATTGTGCCGACCTACTTATCTTAATTAAACCGCACATCCCTAATTACACGTTATGTCGTAGGGGCACCATGTCGTAGGGGCACCCCTAGTGGGTGCCCTACCGCTAAATGCGTTTCTCCGGGTTAAAGGCTTGGGTTACCAAAAAACCTAGGGCGATCGCCAAGCCTCCCCAAGCCAGTTCAGGATTCTTCGCCAGCCAGTCCGTGACACTAGGGACTACTAGGCCGCTGTAGTCCCCATGCACCCGGTTGTCCGTGGTTACGGGGGTGTAGACATTGGAGCTGTCATTTTCAGACTTGGGTTCCTGGGTATGCTGGAATTGAAATCCAATCAGCAGTAATAAGGCATCCCCTAAAGAAGGTGAAACCCG
>JAYKHH010000185.1:0-4227 GCA_035285265.1 Leptolyngbyaceae cyanobacterium
AGGGTGAGGGGGTTCGGCTAAGTTGCACATCGCGTATAGAGCTGACAACTTAGTGAGAAGGCTCATTAAGGATGGGCAGGGATGGACAATTTGCAGAAACTACCTTTCGGGAAGACTGACCGGAAAAAGTTCTTTGACGTGAGTGAGTCCACGATGAGGGAATTGTGAGATCGCAACCTATCCTGGCCTAGGAAAAAACGCACAATGGTTGTGGAAACCGTCACTGTGATGGCCCCCCAATACAGTTCCTTTGGACAAACATGCCTCAAATTAACCAGCCCAGTGTCATTGCTGAATTAACAGAGTTACACCTGCAATACGAAACAGCCCTCTACGGGAACGATGTGGAAATGCTGACCCATTTGTTTTGGGACTCGCCCCTCGTGATCCGTTTCGGCTTGACTGAAAACCTTTATGGGCAGGAGCAAATATCCCAATTCCGCCAGTCTCAAGCCTCAACCTTACAACCTCAACGGGAGGTCTTTAATTTCAAGATTGTCGCCTTTGATGCCCATACTGCCATCTTGACCTTGGAGTTTCGAGAATGGAGAGACGGTACATCCTTGCAGGGACGACGGAGTCAGACGTGGTATAAATTTCCAGAAGGCTGGAAAATTGTATCGGCTCATGTTTCTTACCTTGATGTCCAGCCATCAGGAATAGCATACTAAGCTTGTTTGCCAAGGTTGTTGAGGTGACTCCGTAGCCTTGACAATCTTAGCTACTCAATCTGAGGAGTGGAAATATGAAGGGCAGCAAACTGAAGGGGATCAAACGCAAGTGGAGAGATTTACCGAGAGCTTGGTCACAACGGCTGAGATGGGGGACAAGACTGCGGCAAGGAATCCTGGGTTTCTTGATGGTGATTGGCGCGATCGCCCTCACCAATTGTTTTGCCCCACCCCCTGCTCCCTTGCGGATCGCCACCAATCTTTGGCCGGGATATGAAACCCTGTACTTAGCTCGTCATCTGGGCTACTACGACAACACCCCAATCCGCTTGATCGATTATCCGTCGGGCACCGAAGAAGTACGGGCCTACCGCAACCGCGAGATCGAAGGAGCCGGACTGTCAATTGATCAGGCGTTGCTCTTGGCCGCAACCCAAGGCAATCTGAAGATTATCACCATCATGGATTTCTCAAATGGTGCGGATGTGATCCTAGGCAAACCGAATATTACCAACATGAAAGCCTTGAAGGGCAAGCGAGTTGGAGTGGAGGCCAATGCTTTAGGGGCATTCTTTATTGCCCGCGCCTTAGAAAAAAATGATATGACGCCTCAGGATGTGCAGATCGTTTCCTTAGATTTTTCCCAGCATGAAAGTGCATTTAAAGCAGGAAAGGTGGATGCGATTGTAACCTTTGGGCCTCCCCGTGCCAAATTGTTAGCCGCTGGGGCCAAACTTCTTTTCGACAGCAGCCAGATTCCTGGGGAAATTGTAGATACCTTAGTGGTTAGTGATGAGGCGATCGCAACCCAAGCTGAAGCCATACAAACCCTGGTAAATGAGCGTTTCCGCGCCCTGGAATATCTCAACAAAAATCCTCAAGAGGCCGCTCGCCTGATTGCTCCGCGCACCAAAGTTACTCCCGATCAAATTCTGGATGCATTTAAAGGAATGCAACAACCCAATCTGCAAGAGAATCAAAAATTACTAGACCTTACCGACCCCTCCTTAGCCAATGCCATGAAACGCATGGTTCAAGTGATGGTGGAAAATAAATTAATGCCAAACGCGATTGATCCGACCACCCTTCTTGACGATCGCTTTATCAAAGCTGCCAAGCTTTAAAGCCGCTATCCGGGACAATGCTATTTACACTCCTATCCGGCTGCCATGAAACGATTCCCCTTTCCCCTACGTTTTTCAATTCCTGCCGTTCTAGTCTTGTTCGGCACGGTGCTAGGGGTGGTTTCGTTTCATCAAGAGATTACCAAAACCTATCGAAAGACGGAGGAAGATGCCAGCCATTACGCCCGAACCTTGGGCAGTCAAATTGCCGGAATCTTAGATTACCTATATAGAAGTAGGGATGTTGAACAAGCAGAGCTAGTGATTAGTCAATTGGGCAGCGACCCCCGATTGCATTTGATCCTGTTGGTGGATCAACAAGATCGTGTAGTTCTATCCAATAACTATGAATTACGCCAACGTCCAGTCAGCACCACGGAAGCAGCCCCTCATCTCTTGAAATTTCCGGATGTGCGGCAAAAAATGGCTGGAGACCTATCGTTTTCCCAAGATAGACGCTACCTCCGAGCCATTTATCCGGTGATTTTGAAAGCTCAGCCCGGTGAACTCCGCCCCTCTAACGTGGGCATCTTGTTTATCGAGTACGACCTGCTGAGCGAAAAACGAGCAGCCTATGCTGCAGCTTGGAATCAAGCGCTTACCTCTAGTGCCATCCTAGCCTTATTTTGCATTGGCCTTTGGTTTTTCTTTGACCGTACCCTGACTCGACGGGTGAACCGTTTGGTCGCGGCCAGTAATCAGTTAGCCAATGGGGAGTTCAGTATCCGAGCGGGTCTATCGGGTTCCGACGAACTGGCCCAAATCTCCATTGCCTTTGATCAGATGGCTGCTGGTATTCAAGAGAATACCAAAACGCTACGCCGTCAGAACACAACCTTAAAGGCCCAACAAGAGGCGGCGATCGACGGCATTTTGATTATCGATGAAAACCGAACCGTGATCTCCTACAATCAGCGCTTTTGCCAGTTATGGCAGATCCCTCCGGAACTTCCTGAACAAGGCGTTGATCAAGTCATCCTGGAATCTGTCTTGGCTAGTTTAGCTGAACCGGAGGAATTTATCGCCAAGGTGGAGTATCTGTACCAGCACCCTGAAGAAGCGAGTCGGGATGAAGTTTTGTTTAAAGATGGACGCATTTTAGATCGCTACTCGGCAAGTGTGATCTCGCCCCTAGGAGAAAACTACGGCAGAATCTGGTACTTCCGTGACATTACCCATCTTCGGCAATCGGAGGAGGAAATCAAGCAAGTGCAAAGGTTTCTAACGTCGATCATTGAAAATATCCCCAACATGATTTTTGTAAAAGATGCAAAAGACCTAAGGTTTATTCGCATTAACAAAACTGGGGAAGATCTGTTGGGTTACTCCAGGGAAGAACTCCTGGGCAAGAATGACTATGACTTCTTTCCAAAACACGAAGCTGATTTTTTCACCACCAAGGATCGGGATATCTTGAAAGCGGGCAACATTTTGGATATTGCCGAGGAACCGATTCAAACCAGAGATCGGGGTTTAAGAATTCTGCATACTAAAAAACTGCCTATTCTCGATGATACGGGTAATCCCCAGTACATTCTAGGTATCTCTGAGGATATTACCGAGCGTAAGCAAGCAGAGATGGATCTGCGACATGCGAAGGAAGTTGCAGAAGCTGCAACCCAAGCCAAAAGTGAATTTCTAGCCAATATGAGTCACGAGATTCGCACTCCGATGAATGCGGTCATTGGCATGACTCGATTGTTGCTAGATATGTCTCTAACGCCAGAGCAAGAAGATGCAGTAGAGACCATTCGATCCAGTGGTGAAATTCTACTCGCTTTGATTAATGACATTTTAGACTTCTCGAAAATTGAGTCCGGCAAGTTAGATTTAGAAGCTCAGCCGTTTGAACTCCTCACCTGTCTGCAAGAGGCGGTTGATCTTCTAAGTGCCAGTGCCAAACTCAAAGGATTAGAAATCCACTCTTTCCATGCCCTTGATCTGCCTACGATGATTGTCGGAGACGTAACTCGATTGCGTCAGATTTTGGTGAATTTGCTCAGCAATGCTGTTAAATTTACTGCCAAAGGTACGATTGTGGTTTCAGTGACAGCCCATCGGCAGGATCAGGTTCGGGATCTAGAGAGTGGCTCTGGCCCAGAGAAGTTTGTAGCTTCGGGGGCTGCGGGTGCTACCTATGAGATTCAATTTGCAGTTCAGGATACGGGGATTGGGATTCCGGTTGAAAAACTCGATCGCTTGTTTCAGTCCTTTAGTCAGGTTGATTCCTCAACGACTCGGCGCTATGGAGGTACCGGCCTAGGATTAGCAATTAGCCGCCGTCTCAGTGAACTGATGGGAGGCAAAATGTGGGTGGAGAGTGAGGTTGGCAAGGGGTCAACCTTTTATTTCACGATCCTGGCCCCTATTGCTGCTCAGGTACTTCCCGTTAATCTGCACCCTGGGGTTCAGGCGACTCTCCCACAGTCCGT
>JAYKHH010000186.1:0-3110 GCA_035285265.1 Leptolyngbyaceae cyanobacterium
TGCTTGCTTTACCATGAGCTACCCCAAACCGCTGCTGTTCAAATCTTTCAAGAAGCTCGACGCTTGCTGCGTCCCCAGGGTTACTTGGCAATTATGGACATGAATCCTCAGTCGGCGGTGTTTGCTAAGATGCCACCCTACATCTTGACATTATTGAAGAGTACGGAGCCTTATTTAGACCAATATTTTGGATTAGATATGGAGCAAGCGATCGCGGCTGCAGGCTTCACGACGCCTGCAATTACCTGTAATTCTCCTCGCCATCGCACCATTTTGGCCCAAGCAATTGACTAGCTTTCTGAGATCCTCCTTACGCTGCCCTTTTTAAACACCCTATTACCAAGGTTCAGCAGAAACTAGCTAGACTAATAGCCATAAAACCCTTATGCAAGCTGCTCCTATGAAGCTCCAGGATATTGCCTCAGACACCCTTACTTGGCAAATAGTTAGCATTAAAGACGACAAGATCCTAGTTCGGGAAATACAAGCAGGTCTGAGGGCTCAAGGGTTGAATCCAGGGGCAATTGATGGACTTTGGGGATCTGCAACTCAGCGAGCCTATGAATCCTTTGCTAAAACCCAAAAACTCAGGACGGATGAACTCAGTCCCAAGGCGGCTCAGTTGCTACTTAAGAAGCCGAGCACCCCTCAGCCAACGCCCCAGCCGACTACTGCTCAGCCATCCCCTCAGGCTCCTAGGCCCATAGCACCAAGACCCCAGCCTTCTGGAACCACTGGAGGCCCAAGACCTGCTCCGCAGCCAACCGCGTCTCCCCGTCCCAAACCTGTGGAGCCAAAACCCCAGGTTCCTACCGCGCAGCCGATCAGTAAAACGCTCACCGCCAGTGATTACGAAGCAGTGGCTCGCATGATTGGGTGTGATGTGGCGGCAGTTAGAGCAGTTGTTCAAATTGAGTCCTCTGGTTCAGGATTTTTGCCAGACGGTAGACCCAAGATTCTATTTGAGGCTCAGTGGTTTGGGAAATTCACCAATGATCAATACAACAAGACTCATCCCGATATTTCTAGTCTCACCTGGAATCCCAAACTGTATGTGGGTGGAGCTAGAGAATGGGATCGGTTAAAAAAAGCAATGAATCTCAATCCGGTGGCGGCTATCCAATCTGCCTCTTGGGGATTAGGGCAAGTGATGGGCTTTAACTTTAGGATTGCAGGCTACTCTGATCTCGAAGTGTTTGTGAAAGATATGCATGTGAGTGAAGGGAAGCAGCTTATGGCTATGTTTAACTTCATCAAAAATAGAAATTTGGGTCGGCACCTGATTAGTCGCGATTGGGCTGGTTTTGCCCGTGGTTACAATGGTGAGGGATACCGTCAGAATCGCTATGACGAGAAGTTGGCGGCTGCCTACCGGCAATGGGCAGGCGTCGCATAAGTAGGGGCAACCCCTTGTAGGCTACGGTGTATCCATAAGTCTTCTCAGCCCCCCAACCCCCAATTCTGGGGGATCTTGAGGGATCGGTTCTCCCCAGAATTGGGGGGTTGGGGGGGCTGATTTATACCCGGATTCAGCAACACCTGGTAGGGAATTTCCTAGCGAGTCAGGTATCTTTGCTTGAGTTTACGAACGATCATCTGGGTGGTTAATCTCATTAAGCGCATTTTTGTCAGGCTGGGAATGCGAGATGAGTAATCTTTTTTGTGATCAAAAAATTCATTGATTTCAGTCAGGATGATCTTTAAGCGGTGGGTAATACTATCAGCCCGATATTCTTGAACGAACTGTTCAGGTAATGGAGTGAATGCTTTGGTATTCAAGGCTTTTAAGATGCGCTGAACATCGTACTCCAAGGAGTATCCAGCAATTTTATGGCAGTTAAATCCGGGGTCTAAATAATCGGATAGTCCGCCATTCACACTCGAAAAAACCTGACAACCACAGGCTAGGGCTTCCATCGGTTGCAGCCCGAACCCTTCACTGACTCGCTGTTGTGCCCAATACTCGGCAGAATCATACAGATAGACCTTAGCCCGGTTGAATAATCCTGGTAAATCCTCGACATAGGAATTTACGACTTGAACTTGGCATTGCTGCTGCAAGGCGGGAATAAGGTCTTGAATCAGGTATTCAGAGGATTTACGAGCTTGAACTAAAACATCAATATCTCGGTTGAGATTCAGGTTTTGAAAGTCTTCAGAAATGTGGTTAGGTAAATAATAAATCAGGGAGTTCGGGGACTTTTGCCCCCAGTAGCCTAGGGTGTTGCGGCTAACGGTAATGATCGGAATGCTAGCCGGAAGGGTGAAGGGGTAACCGGCGCTATGGGCATGGTAAACGACATGATAGGGCTTGAGTTTAGTAGCTAGTTTGGGCACATCAAATCCCCAGCCGATGATAAAGATGACATCTTCTAAATCTTGCTGCTTGAGAATGTCGTCTATGAAAGGGGTGTCTTTTTCCCGTTGGCGGTAGGTCAAAACCTCGGCTCTGCAAACCTGCTGAGCGAGACTGAGGGTTTTCAGTTCTGCCCACAAACCACCACAGGCAAATTTACCGACGGTTCCAGGGACTAAAAAATAAAGCTTTCGCATGACACAACTTTCCGTTGCGAGGTTGCCTGTAAGTTAGCCTACCGGAATCTGCCCTCAGGAAATTTTTATTTGGAGGGCGATCGCTCAACGGAACAACATCAATGTCTACATCACGGATGCAATGGATGTTGGGATGGCACAGATTCAGCCCATGGGCGAGGGAGAATCGTAGTTTTGCGATCAAGTGATCCCCATTTCGAGCGATCGCTGCTATTTTCTGATTATGGATACTTACACCCTCTTCAATCAGTCCCAACGCCAACGGGTGAGTGACGGAGCCAGCGTGCCACTCTTGGGTGGTTGCGAGTCTGCCGCTCGAATATTAGTCCTGGTTTTGCCTCAGCTAGGGGATTTCGATAGTCTTGAATATGCTTGGTGGTTACAACGGGAGTCTCAACGACTCCAGGCTCAAGGATTGGTGATACGAGCGGTTGGGATTGGCGATCGCGCCTCTGGTCAGCAATTTTGCGACTACACAGGATTCCCAGCGGACTGGCTGTTTGTGGATCCTACGGCGGAACTGCACCGTCAACTCGATCTTTATTCGGGATTGTCCT